>JAVQWE010000161.1:0-6494 GCA_033579175.1 Phycisphaerales bacterium
GCTCACGCGGCGGAGGGCACAATGCTTGGTATTGATCTGAAAGGCACCATCAATCCGGCAAAAGTTGTGAAACTGCCGTTTTACCGGCGCGCATCATGACGCCGAGGGCTTTTGCGCTGAAGTGAGCCGGCCGGCGTCATCTGTTGTGCTCAGAGGCGACCCGTAAACTCCCGGCAAGGTGAATCCCATGTCGATCCCCGGCGACCGTACGTATCTCGAGACTCACGAATGGCACAAGATCGAAGGCGATACTGTCGTGATCGGCATCAGCCAGATCGCTGTTGATCAACTGACGGATATCACGTTCGTTTCTTTACCGAAGGTCGGAACCAAGCTGTCGGCCGGGCAACGGTTCGGGGAGATTGAGTCGGTCAAGGCCACCAGCGACCTGTACAGCGGAGTCGCCGGGGAGGTCGTGGCCGTGAATGAGACGCTGGCCAATGATCCCGGTGCGATCAACCGTGATCCGTACGCCGAGGGCTGGATGATCAAGGTCAAACCGGACGACATCAATCAGGCTGCCAAGTTGCTTTCCGGGCCGGAATATGCGGCCAGAAATGGTCATTAGCGAGGCCAGATCCCGGCCGTCAGGAGAGACCATCGGGTTGGCCGGGAGAACCCGGCCTCAGGCTGCGCGTTGCAGAAACCGGCTTGCCCGGCGATTTCCATTGACTTCGGTTTGTGCGATGCAACTTCCGTCTCGCCAGCAACGAGGCGGAATCGACATGGTTCCCAAGCAGTGGTCGAAAGGTCATCCGTCTGCGCCGCGGGAGGGTTGCATCGAGGCCGACCACCAGAAGGTCGTTCCCGGTGTATACCGGGGTCGGCACCTGAAAAGTGGAGAGATTTCCACTATACTGGACGCATGGAAACCGCGTCCGAGCCACAGATCAGGTCGGTCTCCCGCCCCCAAGCCACCGAACCGGCCCGCCCTGAAGCATCGTTCTGGCCTGCCGAAGACACGTTCGTACGACGGCATATCGGGCCGAGCTCCGATGAAATCGAGGCGATGCTGGAACGGATCGGATGCGACAGTCTGGAAGACCTGATCGACCAGACCATTCCCGCGGCCATCCGCCTCAAACGCCCGCTTCGGCTGGGGGACCCTCGCGGCGAACACGAATTGCTTGCCGAATTGAGACGTATCTCTAGCAAAAACAAGGTCTTACGTTCGTTCATCGGCAAGGGCTATTACGGCACCGTCACCCCCGCAGTCATCCAGCGGAACATTCTCGAGAACCCCGGCTGGTACACGCAATACACCCCCTATCAGGCCGAAATCAGCCAGGGGCGGCTCGAAGCGCTGCTGAACTTTCAAACCATGGTGGCGGATCTGACCGGCCTGCCTCTGGCCAACGCCAGCATGCTGGATGAAGCCACCGCCGCCGCCGAGGCCATGTTCATGTGCCGGGCAGTCCATGAACAGGCGAGGCACACGTTTGTGGTGGCTGAAGACTGCCATCCGCAGACGATCGCGGTGGTCCGGACCCGGGCACGGTTTGCAGGCATGAAACTGGCGGTGCTTCCCACGACCGAAATGCTCGATGTGCTCGGCCGGGGGCATTTGGCAAGTGGCGAGGATGTTTGCGGAATCCTGCTGCAATACCCGACCACCGATGGACGGATCGAAGACTATCGCTCGATTGCACGGGCAGCGCGGGATTGCGGGGCTCTGGTCGTTGTCGCCACCGATCTGCTGGCCCTGACGCTGATCCCCCCGCCGGGAGACTGGGGCGCCGATGTCGCCGTCGGCAGCAGTCAGCGGTTCGGCGTGCCCATGGGCTTTGGCGGCCCGCACGCGGCATTCATGGCGACGAAAACCGAATATGCCCGCCGCCTGCCCGGGCGACTGATTGGCGTCTCGCGAGACGCTCACGGGAATCCGGCCTACCGCCTGACTCTGCAGACACGCGAGCAGCACATCCGCCGCGACCGTGCCACCAGCAACATCTGCACCGCGCAGGTTCTGCTGGCGATCATGGCCGGCATGTACGCGGTGTATCATGGCCCGCACGGGCTGAAGCAAATCGCCGAGCGCGTTCACGGGCTGACGCGCACCCTCGCGGCGGGTCTCGAACAACTGAAGCAGGAAGTGCGGACCGCGGCGTACTTCGACACGATCACGCTGGAAACCGAGGGAAGCGCCAGGAGAATTGTCGACGCCGCCCGTCGACGCGGCTACAACGTCGGCTGGGATGGCAGCAACCCGCGCCGCTGGTGGGTTTCCCTGGACGAAACCGCGACACGTGAGGACGTCATCGAGCTGTGGCGGGCCGTTGTCGATGTTGAACCGGCTGCCGGTCCGGTGCCCTGTTTCGAAGAAATCGCCGCCGGGCTTTCCGCTCCGACGATCGCCACGCGAAAGTCGGCTTTCCTCACTCACCCGGTCTTCAACAGATATCACAGTGAGCATGAGCTGCTTCGGTACATCTTCAAGTTGATGGCTCGCGACCTGTCCCTGTGCCAGAGCATGATCCCGCTGGGAAGCTGCACGATGAAACTCAACGGCACCAGCGAGATGCTGCCGGTCAGCTGGCCTGAGTTCAGCTCCCTGCATCCTTTTGCGCCCGCGGATCAGACCCGAGGCTATCAGACCCTCTTTCGGCAACTGGAAAAGTGGCTGTGTGAGATCACGGGTTTTGCGGCCTGTTCGCTGCAACCCAACGCCGGCAGTCAGGGGGAATACGCCGGTCTGCTGGCAATCCGGGCGTATCACGAATCGCTCGGCCAGCAGCATCGGGATGTCTGTCTGATCCCCACCAGCGCCCACGGAACCAACCCGGCCAGCGCGGTGGTCGCAGGATTCAAGGTGGTTGCCGTTGCCTGCGATGCGGCGGGCAACGTCGACATCGAAGACCTGAAGCTCAAGAGCGGGCAATATCGCAATTCGCTGGCAGCGCTGATGATCACCTACCCAAGCACGCATGGCGTGTTCGAGGAGGGCATCCGGGAAATCTGCCGAATCGTCCACGACGCTGGCGGGCTGGTGTATATGGACGGCGCCAACATGAATGCTCAGGTGGGCCTGTGCCGTCCGGGCGACATCGGCGCCGATGTGTGCCATCTGAATCTGCATAAGACCTTCTGCATCCCACATGGCGGCGGGGGACCGGGAATGGGGCCGATCTGCGTGGCCAAGCCGTTGAAAAAGTTCCTCCCGGCAGTCATGACCGATCTTGGCCAGTACCTGGCACAGAAGGATCATCCGATCGGGCCCGTCGCCGCAGCGCCGTATGGGTCCGCTTCCATTCTGCCGATTTCTTGGATGTACATTGCGTTAATGGGCAGCGCCGGGCTGACCCGCGCTACGCAGGTGGCGATCCTGAATGCCAACTACATGGCCGCCCGGCTGAAGGATCACTATTCGCTGGTCTATTGCGGGCGTAATGGTCGGGTGGCGCACGAGTTCATCATCGACTGCCGACCGTTTCAGCAGTCCGCCGGAGTGACCGTGGAAGACATCGCCAAGCGGCTGATCGATTATGGTTTCCACGCGCCAACCATGAGCTGGCCCGTCGCGGGCACCTTGATGATCGAGCCGACGGAAAGCGAATAGAAGGATGAACTGGATCGATTCTGTGACGCCCTGATCAGCATTCGTCAGGAAATCCGCGAAATCGAAGAGGGACGACTCGACCGCTTGGACAATCCTCTCAAGCATGCACCTCACACGGCCCAAGCGGTTTCGGCGGACACCTGGCCTCACAAATACCCCCGCCAGCGGGCAGCGTTTCCCGCGAAATGGCTGCACGAGTACAAGTTCTGGCCCCACGTCGCCCGCGTGGACAACCCGTTCGGCGACCGCAACCTGGTATGCACCTGCCCGCCAATGGCATGACCGTTTCGAGAGCCCGCTTCAACCCGACATCATGACAAAAAAAGAGAGCGGAAGGTGTCGTAGAGGGGGGGGCTACGACGGGGGATACTTCCGCTCCCGGATCGTGAGACCACCGCGGGAAAGCCCTCGCGGCAGTGCTGATTGCGAATAACTGTCCGAAATGATAGCGTGTCTCTCAAAGATTTCCACTGTTCATCGCGCAGTCAACAGAAAATTTTGCTTGTCCCACCGCCGAAACCGGTTCATCTCCCCCACTTTAACGCATCGGAAGGGCTTCGGGGGTCACCGGGCACGCCGCGATGACGTTGAATTTCACGTGCCAGATTCAGAATCGGACGTTCCTCCGTTCAGGAATCGACCTACCTGCGGGCGAAATGTGACGGATTTCACAGAACCGTCGAGCCGCGATGCCAGCCAAAGGCTGAAGCTGCAGAAAAGGCCTGCCACGCGAATCATCAGGTTTATCATAGCATTCCAGAATCTCGAAGGTCGAGCATCTGACTTCGCATGTGGCTTCAGCAAGTTGAGCTTCTCTGCCGGAATTCCTCCGCTTGAGAAACATCCGCAGAATTGCCGTAAGACCCTTGCAGAAAATGACTTACGTCAGTTCATGCCCCCGCCGGAACCCGACGACTCGGCACGAGAGGCACAAGGGTAGCCAACGCGGCAGTCTTCCGGGCGATCCCATTCTTGGTGGACCATCCTCTTGCTCCAAGGAATCGATTGACCTGAGCCCGAACGGCAGACCATTGAGCCTATGCCGGCCGGCGCACTCCCCGCTTGAATCTGGAACATCCGGGATACCTCAAAGCCGATAGGTTTCTGGCCTGCGATCAAGCAGGCAGGGGATGGATGCCCTGACATCCCGGACCTGCTGGGGGTCAACGTCGATCACCAGAAGATGTTGCCCGGTTTCCGGGGCGCAGCACAGCTCTTCCCCTGTCGGATCGAAGGCGCAAGTGGTTCCGCCCATTGCACTTGCGCCATCCTGGCCGGCGCGGTTCACCCCCAACACATACATCTGATTCTCGATCGCCCGTGCGCGGAGCAAGGCAACCCAGTGTCCAGACCGAATGGCCGGCCACGCGGCCGGAACGATCAGCACTTCCGTGCCCGCGAGGCAAAGTGATCTTGCTAACTCAGGAAATCGAAGATCATAGCAGATCATGATTCCGACCTTGATGTTTCCGGATTCGAAGGAGGTCGTGAAGTTGCCGGGCGTGAAAATCTCCGGTTCGCAGAAGTGTTTGCCGGGAAACAGGTGGATTTTGCGATACTCCGCTGCGCACGCCCCTCGAGCATCGAATGCGACGGCGGTGTTATAGAATTTGCCCCCCTCACGGAGGGACAGCCCTGCTACGATCCAACAGCCGGTCTCCTGAGCTACTTCAGCCAGCCCCCGCCGGACAGGCCCGTCCGCCGCTTCGGCGTTTCTCAGCACGACCTGTGGTTCATAGCCGGTATCCGCCAGCTCCGGGAAGACCACCCCGGAGGCTGAGCGTTTCTGCGCCTCCCGTACCAAGGCCTGCATGGTTGACAGGTTGGCGTGAGGGTCCCCCGGCTTGCAAATGATCTGTCCCAAGGCGATCTTCATGGGAGCGGAGTGTACCGGAAATGCCTGTCGACCCCACCACCGAGCGGGCAATCCTGAGCGGCAAGCTGCTGCCGGGAATGACCTTCCATCAGAAGATCTGGGCCTTGTGCAGCCGTGTACCGCGGGGGAAGGTGGCAACCTATGCCGACCTTGCCAGTGCGTTAGGCTCGCGAGGATACCGCGCCGCCGGCAACGCCATGAACAGGAACCCCTACGCTCCGCGCGTGCCCTGCCACCGGATCGTCGGTTCCGACGGACAGCTTACCGGCTACGCCGGCGGGCTCTCGCGAAAGCGGAACCTGCTGAAACAGGAAGGAGTGCGGTTTGTGCGAGGTCGTGTGGACCCCGCCTGCCGAGTCGGCCGCGAGATTTTTGCCCCCTGATCCGCCCGATCGTTCAATCGCGGTGCGTCGGCGCCGCCGGAAGGGTGAGAACCATCCCAACCTTGAGTCGGGCTGGATCTGCCCCGATCTTTGCTTTGTTCAGCTCATAAATCTCTTCCCAGCGAGCCGGATTGCCATAAAGCTTGATCGCGATGCGGCTGAGGCTGTCTCCAGCGACCACACGGTATTCCGCGGCGGAATCGACCGGCGGCGGAGGTGAATCGTCATCATGCCCCCCGCGGGCTTTCACTGCCTTCGGTTCAGGCAGCCGAAGGACCATGCCGGGCTTCAATTTCATCGGATCCACCTGAGGATTGGCTTGTTGAATCGCCTTGAAATACACCTGACTGCCGTAGACTTCCTCCGCGATACGAGCCAGGGAGTCTCCGGGCTTGACGGTATATGACCTGTCGGCGGCGTGCTGGACCTCCGGTCGTGTTGCAGGCCCATGGGTGACCCTGCTTCCGTTGCCTGCATTGGTGGCATCCGCTGGAGCCTGCGACGTGACGATCGGATCCGCCCGCGGGACGCTCAACGCCCCTGCGCGATCTGCGGGGCGGTCTGGTGTGATCGTGCCGGTGTTCAGCGCCATGATCCAGCGTTCATCCGAGAACGGATCGGAACGCTTCCGGGTCGCCAGCGGATCCATCAGGGGGGGCGGAAGCTCAGTTTTCACCGC
>JAVQWE010000162.1:0-6482 GCA_033579175.1 Phycisphaerales bacterium
GTCAAACCGGTGGTGAACGTCGCTGAGGGTCGTTTCCCGAATCCCCCGCATACTCCCTGGCTGCATATGACAATCGGAGCCCTGGTGATGGGAATCCTGCAGGCGCTCACGTGGCGGTTAAGCTGGTGGCCTTTTGTGCCCGTCGGCTACATCTTTGCCGGAACATGGACTTTCGTCTCGCAGGCGTGGTTCAGCCTGATGATCGGCTGGCTTGCCAAGCTGATGATTCTGCGATTCGGCGGGGCGGCGATGTTTCAACGCACGCGCGGCGTGTTCATTGGCTTGATTTTCGGCGAGGCCATGGCCGCGGCCTTCTGGATGGTGGTGAATCTCCTGCTGGCGACGATGGGAATCGATTACTTTCCGGTACGCTTTCTGCCGAGCTAGCCGGCGGTCGCCAGGAGCCGTTCCATGGCGGCGCGCGGCCCGACCTGCAGGATCGCTCCCAGATGATCCGCCACCGCCGAGGTCAAGCCGGCGATGCCGTTGGTATCCTCCCCCCAGAACCGCTGCTGGGCCAACACGCGTTCACTGATGGCCTGTGCATCGGCTGTGGAAGCCCAGAGGGATCGGAAGATCTGGAGCACTTCGGCATCATCGACGATGGGATAGGTCTCATCTTCCCGCCGACCGAGCAAGGCCCCGTCGCGCATTTCCGTTCCCCGATAAAATGCGATCAACGCCGCGAAACTGAACGCCAGCCGGGCAGGCACTTTTCCGAATCGCGCGGAATACTCACGGATCGATGGCAACACTCGGGCGTTGAACTTGCTCACGCTGTTCAACGTGATGCTGAGCAACTGATGTTGCACAAACGGGTTGGAAAACCGCTCGAGCACCGCCGAGGCGAACTGCCGGGTGTCTTCCTGCGGAAGGTTGAGGGTGGGGATAATCTCAAGATGCAGCCCGCCCTCCAGGAATCCGCGCACCAAGGGGTCTCCCATGCACTCTCCCACCGTGTTGTGTCCCATGAGGAACCCCGCCGGAACCATCATGGTATGCCCCCCGTTGAGAATTCGCACTTTCCGGTCCCGATAGGGGGTAATGTCCTCTGCCACAACTACATTCAGGCCGGCCTTGTCAAACGGCAGCATCCTGGCGACAGCCGCGCTGGCTTCAATGGCCCAGAAGTGAAACGGTTCACCGGCAACCAGCAGACTGTCCTCATACCCGTGCTGGCGGGCCAGATCGGATGCTTCGTCCTTCGGATAGCCCGTGACGATCCTGTCGACCAGCGTCGTGGCGAATTCGTTGCTCGCCTCAAGCCAGGCGGCAAAGGTATCAGACAGCTTCCAGTTGCGCGCGGTCTGGAGCACGGCCTGCTTGAGATTTCGGCCGTTCTTCTCGATCAGCTCACAGGGGAGGATGATAAACCCCGGCGCCGCTGCCCCGCCCAGCCGCGTAAACCGCTCATACAGGAACCTCGTCAGCTTTCCCGGAAACGATGCGGGCGGTCGATCTTCCGCCTTGTCTTCCGGCCGGAAAACGATGCCCGCTTCGGTTGTGTTTGAGATGATCACTCGGAGGTTGGGATCGCCCGCGCACTGCAGGAATTCGTCAAATTCCGTGTGCGGGTCGAGGGCACGGCTGATCGAGGTGATGATCTCCCGATGATCCACCCGCTTCCCGCGCTCGACCCCTCGTAACAGCAGAGTGTAAAGCCCGTCCTGCTCGTTAATCCGCCGGGCAAGCCCCTGAGGAATTGGTTGAACCACCACCACCCTGCCTCCGAAGAGCCCGGCGCTGTTCAGTCGATGGATCATCCAATCCACAAAGCCCCGGAGAAAATTCCCCTCACCAAACTGAAGAACACGTTCCGGCAGGTTGGGAGGCGGCGGGGAATACCTCACGCACTCCGGAAACGAAAAACCGGAATGCAGCAGTTCACGGCTGAGCCGTGGAAGTGTCGGTTGCATGGATCGTTCTCCCAATGGCTGATCAATCGACCGTGATGGTTCCAGTTTCCCGGTAGTGCCCGGATCACGGCCGGCCGCTGTTCCGACCGTGGCGTGAATTCTTGGCCGCAGACTCCCTCGGTGAAGGGGCCGCTGTCACAAGGTCACGCCGTTTTTCCATATGGCAATCTCGCGGTATCCGTGCTGTTCGTTCCTGGTTTTCCTGGTGCCGCTGGCGACCTCGATGACCAGTTGAAACAGTTGATCGGCTGCTTCGTCGAGGGTCGCACCCTCGCTGGCCAGCACACCCGCGTCAAAATCGATCCATTGGGGCTTGCGCTCCGCCAGGGTGCTGTTGCTGCTGATCTTGATTGTGGGAGCCGGAAAACCCATCGGAGTGCCCCGGCCCGTGGTGAACAGCAACACATGGGCACCCGCGATCGTCATGGCTGTGGATGAAACCCCATCGTTGCCGGGGGCGTTGATCAGCGCAAGCCCGCCCAGCCCAGGCGAGGCACGCTCGCCGTAGGCCAGCACCTGCTTCACCGGGGCCCGTCCGCCTTTCTGAACGCAGCCGAGGCTCTTTTCCGCGAGTGTCGTAATTCCCCCGTCTTTGTTGCCCGGGGAGGGGTTTTCATCGATCGGCTGGTTGTATCTGCGAAAATAATCGCGGAAACTGTTCACCAGATCGATCGTCGCGTGAAAGACGGCTTCGTCGGCCGCCCGGTCCAGCAGCACTTCCTCGGCCCCGAACATCTCGGGCACTTCGGTAAGCAGCATGGTTCCTCCGGCCGAGCAATGGCGGTCAGCAATCCGTCCGACCAGGGGGTTGGCGGTAATGCCGCTGAAGCCATCGCTGCCACCGCATTTTCCCCCGAGGATCAGCTCTCGAACGGGGGTTGGCTGGCGATGGAACTGCGAGGCATAGTCCGCGAGTTGGTGAACCGTTTCAACGCCTGATTCCACCTCATCCGCAACGTCCTGGGCATTGAAGAACTTCACGCGGGCCGGATCAAAACGCCCCACCCGCTCCAGAAACAGCTTCATCTGGTTGTTTTCGCACCCTAAGCCCAGAATCAGCACCGCCGCGGCGTTCGGGTGATTGACCAGCCCCGCCAGCACTTTCTGTGTGTTCGCCAGATCGTCACCGAGTTGGGAACAGCCGAAGGGGTGGGGAAACGCATAGACCCCCTCAACCGCCGTGCCCTCCAGTGCCTTCCTTGCCGCCGCCGCGATCCTCTCGCTGGCATGGTTCACGCAGCCCACGGTGTTGACGATCCAGATCTCGTTGCGGGTGGCCACCGACCCATCCGGCCGGCGGTAACCCGCGAACGTGCGATCCGACGGTTGCTGCGGCACGGTTTCAGCGCTGTTCGGCCGGAACTTCAGCTCCGACAGGTGGCCGCGAAGACCGCTGGCGACATTATGCGTGTGTACGTGCTCTCCAGCGGCGATGTCCTGACTGGCGTAGCCGATCGGATAACCGTATTTGATGACCGGCTCACCCCGTCGAATTGCCCGCAGTGCCACCTTATGCGCCTGCGGAATGTCCCCCTGGAGCCGCAGGCCCTCCACCACCTGGCCGGCGGCCAGCCGCTCCAGGGCCACGGCGACGTTATCAATCTCATGGATGCGAAGAAGTTTCGCCATCTATCCGCCTCGCAGGAAGCCGACGAAATTGTCCTTGAGAAAACCGCGGATGTCTCGTTCGATTTCTTCCCGGCGCAGTTTCCACCCGGCGGCCAGAAGATCGTTGTACTTCTCCACCAGCACCCGGCCAATCACGGCGCGGCTGTGCTCCCACTTGTAAATCAACTGATCCAGCACCCGGGCATCGCTGTGCTGGGGGATGAACGTCGGGCCGAGCAGCTCCAGGCGCATCCGCGTGATCTCATCGATCAAGGACGGGTTGTTCACAAACCACCAGCAGCCGAAGACCATCAGGTTCCCGAATTTGCGCGCCGCTACGGCAAGTTCATGCTGGTTCTCGCGCGAAAGCATCGTGACCAGGAAGCGATTGCGCGGAAAAGCCGCCAGCAGATTGGTCAGGGATGCAATGTCCGCATGACCGAGCATGTCACCTGCATCACCCAGATGCGGATTCACCCGCATCCGACTGCCGATCATCATGGCAAACGGCAGGTTCCGATCGCGGCACACCGGAAGCACCACGTTTTCCAGCATTGTCTGACCGGCGCGCGCCACCGCATCATCCGCCGGCGCCGGATACCGCCACTCCGGTGGCAGGCTCACAGCCAGGTAAATCGCCCGCTGGCGATCGATCCAGTCGCATAAGAACCGTCGGCACTCGTCGATGGTCCTCTGGCCGATCTCGGCCGACACCGCATAGCCCCATTCGGCCAGCCTGCCGGCTGCCGCGGGGAAGTCGCGCAACAGCGGATCGATGCGCAGAACTGCGCTGAAGCGTGAATCGGCCCCGACTTTTTCATCCCGCAGCCAGCGCTGGCGCTCATTGTCATCGAAGACCGGATTGGTCATGGTGATTCTCTCGACGTTGGAGAGCTCCATGACCTTGTCGATGTAAGCGTCGGGGTCCTGCCGGGCAGTCCAGGCGCGCCACGAGCTGAGCGACCGATCCGACGGATCAAACCCGAGCCTGGAAAGGCACGTGATGACTCCGCGGCAAGCCTCACTCAGGGGCGTACGTTCGACGAACAAGTGCTGCCAGATGTGGTCGGCCTGCTGACTCTTGCTCATCCGCCAGAACTGCTCGTAGGGCAATTTCGTCGCAGGAACGACGCGAAACACTTCCGCCACAAGATAATGGTACGTCAGCAGCTCATCGATGCCCCAGAGCATCAATCCCGTCGGGTCGACCCGCCCGGTGGCATTGGCCACGGGTGTGCCGAAGGTGGGGGGATACAGATGGGTGTGCATGTCAACGATAGGCTGGCTTGACAACTCATCGGTCACGATCCTGGGAATGTCCGCGGGCGAGAGAGTACTCATGACGTTCCTGCCTGTTTCCAGTACGGGAAGAGAATAACGCGCTGCTGATCGATCGCCTTGCAACGCCGAGTTGTGTTTTTCGCCAATTCCTTGAACTGTTGGACACCCCTGATCCGCAAGCCATCAAAAGAAACGGGGCGGCACGAGAGAGCTGGTCTCACCCGTGCCGCCCCGACTGACTGCCGCCAGCACTCAAGCGGTTGCCATCTCCGGCTTACGCCCGACGGCGCCGCAACCCGAGCAACGCGGCTGCCGCCAGCAGCCCCGCCGCGGACGGCTCCGGCACCGCCGCAGCCCGGGGGAGCGCGCCGGTGGCAAACTGGTTGAAGTTGCCGGCCAGCAGCGCGAAGTCGGACAGATCCGTGGTGCCGTCATAGTTGAAATCGCCACGGCTCCAGCTCGATCCCGACTGGTTGAAGTTGGACGCCAGCAGCGCAAAGTCGGACAGGTCCGTCGAAGCATCCAGATTGGCATCGCCCTGCCGGGTATAACGGACAAGAACCGCCGTGGAGTCAATCGCCTGACCCAGGAACGTTGGCGGGAACCCGATGTCCGACGCCTCCGCGTAACCGACGGCGTGGGTGTTGGGGTTTGCCGCGGCGGCGGAACTGGTGATACCGTTGCCTGACCAGTCGCCGGTGGCGTAGGCCGAATCAATCAGTCCGGCAATGGTAGCCAACGGCGAACCCAGCAGTGTCGGCACGTCGTAATCGAAGACGGCACCGCTCTTGTTGAGGTCGAACCGTCCGCCCGTCTGGTTATAGGCGCCCTCGACAAACACACTGGTGTTGGCCGGACTGCCCACAGGGCCATCGGCAATCTTGAGCGTTCCCCCCGTGATCGTCGTCTGGTTGTTGCGGACGTAATTCACCGTGAGCTGACCCTGATTCACCGTCACGCCACCGGTGAAGGTGTTGTTGTTGGTCAGCACCCAGCTTCCGCTGCCATTCTTCACGATCCCGAGCTTGCCCGCCGCCGAGTCCGTCAGAAGTGCCGCAAGCGTGTTCGGACCGGTGTTGGAGCCGGTGAGCGTGAGATTGCGGTTCTGGTTGCCGAAGGTCAGCGTGGCGTTCGTCGCCGCTGCCGTCGCACCCAGATCCACCACGATCTGGTTGGTCAGGATGAACGGCGAGCCGCCCGTGAAGCCGAAGTTGGGGGCAATTCCCTGAATCTTTGCACCGGCCGGCAGGAAGGTTGCGCCGGCTGCTGTGGCTGCCACGACGGTCATACCTGGGGTGAGGCGGGAGATGTCCGCCACGCCGTTGATCAGCCGCGCGTTGCCGCCGGTGGAGATCGTGGCGGCCGAGATCGGCCCGACGTCGAGCACGGCAACCGGCCCGGTATTGGTGAGGTTAAGCGGTCCGGTTCCCGAGGCATCCAAGGTGGCTCCCGGAGCATCGATCGAGAACAGCCGGTCACTGGAGGTCGCGCCGCCCACATACTTGAGCGTGCCGCCACTGAGCACCAGATTGCTCGCGGCCGACGAAGAGGCACCGATGCTCGAGGGCACCCCGCCATTGGCCAGGTTGCTCACCACCAGGGTGGAGTTTACTCGAGTGGCATAGGGATGGGTGATGATCGAGTTGGTTGCGGCATTAATCCGGGCGAAAGAATCGT
>JAVQWE010000163.1:0-6415 GCA_033579175.1 Phycisphaerales bacterium
CGTGACCTGCCGCCCCGTCAGCGAGCCGATTTCCATTTCCGCCCGATCCACCAGCAGCTTTGGACGAGCCGCGTTGATTTCCAGGACCGCGCGCAGCAGCGGCGTGGGCACCCCCAATGCCTGACCATGAGCCGTGATGGCCTTCACATCCTTCGGAAAACAGCTCCCCCCGAAACCGCACCCGGGAACCAGAAAGCCCGTGATCGGCGCCATTCTCGACCCCTCCCCACCGGCGGAACAAGCGTTGGAGTTACGCCACGTCAGCTCCTTCATGAGGTGAACGCCCCTCATCACTTCCATGGCGTCAATCCCGCCGATCCCTTCGCAAAGGTTGGCAATTTCGTTGGCGAAACTGATCATCGTCGCCTGCAGGGCATTGCTGGCATACTTGATCATCTCGGCGGTGCGGTTAGAGGTTCTCAGGATCGGCACGCCGTGAAAGGATGCATATAACCTGGCAATGGCGTCGCGGGTCCGATCGTCGATTCCCCCAGCGACGATTCGATCCGGCTTCTGAAAGTCCTCCACCGCGACACCTTCACTGAGAAACTCCGGGTTCATGCCCAAGCCGAAGTGCTCCCCCCGTCGCTTGCCGCTGGTCTGCTCGATGAGCAGGCCAACGACGTCGTCGGTCGTCCCCGGAACGACGGTGCTCTTGACGACCACGACATGGTACGACTGCTTGGCGGCCAGCGCCCGGCCGATCTGAGCGGCGATTTCCCGGATGCTGGAAAGATCGATCCTCTGGCCGTCAAACGGGGTCGGAGCGGCGATCAGAGTCAGCTCTGACGTCCGCACCGCTGTCGCGAGGTCGGTTGTGGCCGTAAGAAGTCCCCCGGCGTGCCTGCGAATGATCTCGGGAAGACCTGCTTCGTGGATTGGGCAACGGCCGGAGTTGATCGCATCGACCTTCGCCACATCAACATCCACACAGACGACGCGGTGGCCGGAGTCAGCCAGACATGCGCCCGTGACCAGCCCGACATAACCGGAACCGATAATGGATAGATTCATGCCTTGCACTGATCTTCCCCGCAGCCCAGGCCGTCGAAACCAGCAATCTCGCCCGCCAGATGGGCTGGCGAAGCAGCGGGCCCGTCCTGTGGCGTCAACTGTCTTCGCGGCTGTTCACCCCTCCTCGGCGTGGCGATGTTCGGCGTACCAGATCAGAGACCGCCGCAAACCCTCATCCAGATCGACCAGAGGCTGATAGTGCAGTTCGCGACGGGCCTTCTCAATCACCGGACACCTGCGATTCGGATTGTCGATCAGATAATCCTTATCACGACTTTGCGCG
Organism: Phycisphaerales bacterium; assembly: GCA_033579175.1. Taxonomy (GTDB): domain Bacteria; phylum Planctomycetota; class Phycisphaerae; order Tepidisphaerales; family Tepidisphaeraceae; genus JAVQWE01. Next base: position 1,298 of record JAVQWE010000163.1, read on the forward strand.
CGGGAGAGTGTGCCCTGATAGCCGAACAGTTGGCGCGCGATGGCAATCATCTTCTCAGCCAGCGCAGCGACACTGATCTCGGGACTTTCGGTTCCGATGTTGTATGCCTCGCCCGGACGACCTCGGACGAGGATTTTATAATATCCCTGGATGGCATCGGCGGCGTAGCAGAAGGTACGCGTCGGGCTTCCGTCGGAAAGCATGCGGATGTCGCGCCCGGCCAGGATATCCCGGGCAAAATCGGGGATCAGCCGGCCGTCGGTGATTTTCAGCCCCGGCCCGTAATTGTTGAAGGGTCGGGCGATTTTCACCGGGATGCCATGTTGGCGCGCGAAATTGACGCACAACGTCTCGCCGAAGCGCTTGGCTTCGTCATAACAGGCCCGCGGGCCCGTGCAGCTGACCAGCCCGCGGTAGTCTTCGCGGGTGGGAATGTTGGCGGGGTCGGGGTCCCCGTAGATTTCGCTGGAGGAAAAGAACAGGAAGCCTTCGATTGGCGCACCGTCGCGGCTTCGTTGCAGGGCGTAATCCAGAAGGTTGCGCAGCCCGTTGACGTTGGCGTCCATCGTGCCGATGGGGTCGTTGCGGTAATAAGTCGGCGAGGCAATCGAGGCGGCATGGATGATCCAGTCGAAGTGCCCCATTGGTTGGGGCAGGGGCAACCGCATGTCGTGCCTCACGAGCTTCAACTGCTTCGTCTCCGCCAGGCAAGTCAGCCAGTCGGGCACGCCGCGGGCGAAGTTGTCGAAGACCGTCAAACGTATTTTGCGGCTTGCATCGGCCGAGCGATTGAAGTGCGTGATCGTCTGCACGAGGTAATACCCGAGGAAGCCCGCGCCTCCGGTGATGAGCAGTGACCGGCCTGCGAGCCTGTCCAGCTCCGTCGGCAGCGTCTGCGAACACAGCGTCGTCAGATCCTGTTCGACAATGTCCCGGGCCGTTTGCATGTTCAATCGAAAACCTCAACCTGAGGCATGAACACCACGAACTTTCCGCCCCACGAGCGGATATGCTCCATCTGCCGCATGACCTCTTCCTTCAGGTTCCACACGAGAATCAGCAGGAAATCCGGCCGCGTCTGGTCGACCTTTTCGGGCGCGAGGATGGGGATTCTCGTGCCGGGAAGGAAGTTGCCCTGCTTGTGGGGCGACCGATCCACGGTGTAGTCGATGAAATCGGTTCGAATGCCGCAATAGTTCAGAAGCGTGTTCCCCTTGCCGGGCGCGCCATAGGCGGCGATCTGCTTGCCGGCGCGCTTCTGCTCAATCAGCCACGAGAGAATCTGCCGCTTGTGTTCCTGAACTTTCCGGCCAAATCCGGTGTATGTGGCGATGTCCTGCTGCCCCGCCAACGCTTCTTTCTCCTTCATCGCGTCAACCCGTGGGGAGACGGGATGCGATTCGTCGCCCGCATGGCGTGCGTAGATGCGCAGTGAGCCGCCGTGGATGTCGATCTCCTCCACATCGAAAAGCTCCATCCCGTGGGCGGCGAAGATTTTCTCGACAGTCGTGAATGACAGGTAGGAGTAATGCTCGTGGTAGATCGTATCCCAGTAATTCCTGCTGATCAGCTGCAGGAGCTGGGGAAACTCCATCGTCACGACGCCCCGCGGTGCCAGAAGAAGCTTGATTCCGCCGACGAAGTCGTTGATGTCCGGCACGTGGGCCAGCACATTGTTGCCCAGTACCAGGTCGGCCGGGCCGTGAGATTCCACCACTTCCCTGGCGGTTGCGCGCCCGAAGAATTTCACCAGCGTCGGCACCCCCTTTTCTGCCGCCGCCGCGGCCGTGTTCGCCGTTGGTTCGATCCCGAGGCAGGGAATTCCCGCCTGCACGAAGTATTGCAGCAGATAGCCATCATTGCTGGCAATCTCGACGACGCGGCTGTGCGGCCCCAGATGCAGCCGGTGGGTGATCTCCGCGACATAGCGACGTGCATGCGTGAGCATCGTGTCACTGAAGCTGGAGAAGTAGGCATATTCGTCGTCGAAGATTTCCTCTGCCGGCACCGTCGAAGGAAGTTGCACCAGGAAACAGGCATGGCAAACGTACGCGTGCAGCGGATAAATGGCCTCGGCGCGATGGAAGTTCCGGGGTGTCACATGCTTCTGGCACAGAGGACTTGCGCCCAGATCGACAAAAGTATGCCGAAGAAGACTCGAACAGAAGCGACAGCGCAGTTCTGCCGGATCGGTCACGACCCTCGAGGCGTTGCGGGTGGATGGCTCAGGAAGGCGCATCAGCATCATGGCATATCAGGAATGGGCCGACACGGCCTGCGGCACGGGCGACTCAGAGTCCGATTCATAGACTACCTGTCCGAGCTTGCGGAACTGCAACATCCACGCCAGCAGGACGCGCCAGCACGCCAGCTTCTCACGAGCGGGGATCTGCGCCCGACGAATCGCACCCGCGTAGCCCTTCAGAAGCCGCAGATGCGGCCGGCGGATTCGCCCGCCGAGGCTCGTGTCCATCCAGTCGGCACGCTCTGAGTGCGTTCGAAGGCTCGTGGAGTTGCCCTGGTGATCGCGACGCAGAAAGACCGTCTCCGGCACGTTGACGATCTTCCCGGCCAACAGCAGTTCGGCCAGCAACACCTTGTCTGATCCGTAAAAGCTGCCGTGCAGAGTGGTTCGCTCCAGCACGGAACGTCGAATTACCCCGAAGATTTCATAACACCAGTGCGTGCGCAGCAGCAGCTCACTGAGCCGCTGAGACGGCCGATCGGCGTCCAGCACTCGATCGGCAGGGTCGTACAACCGGTCCTCTGGAATGTGCCCCGGGCCGGGCGGCGGGCCGGCGGCGCGGTCGTAGGTGGGAACCGGCGCTCCCTGCTCATCGATCACCTGGGTCCTGCCATGGCAGCAGATGATCGACGGATCGCGCTCGAGCCGCTCGATGCACAGCTTCATGGCATCGCGCGTCCAGAGGTCGTCATACGACGCCCACCGCACAAGCGGCCCGCTGGAGAGGTGGTAAGCACGATTGAAATTCGGCGCGGCGCCGAGATTGCGCTCGTTCCGATGAAACCGCACTCGGCGGTCGCGCCGGGCATAATCGCGCGCGATCGATTCGGTCTGGTCTGTGGACGCGTTGTCAACAATCACCAGCTCAAAATCCGCAAATGACTGCCCAAGGATCGATTCAATCGCCAGCGCAAGGTAGCGCTGGCCGTTGAAAACCGGCAGGCAGATGCTGAGCTTGGGTGTGTGATGAGACATGACGGGTCGCCAGCGGCTTCAGGCGGCGGATCAGCCCTGGCGGCGCGCAAACCGCCCTCGGAGTCATCATCGGTCGGTAAAAGCCTAGCCTTAACCAGCCGGCGGAGGCAAGCGGAAATCAGGAATGTCTGGGGCGTAAGGTCAAGTCGTGCCTGAGGCACCCTGGAACGATGTCCACCGCAGCTGGGGGGCCCTGCATAGGCTTTAATCTCCTGAAGGAGCGGGCGTTGAAGACCGTGTGGTGCAGTTCACGGCTTGATGATGCTCAGGACATGGACGATCCGGATACCCGGCCGATATCCTTCGGCATCCTTGGTCGATCCTCTCATTCACACCCGAACGCTGCCTCAGGTCCGAGCCGGCTTGCTGGCCGGCGTGGGGGCCTACCTGTGCTGGGGCGTATTTCCGTTGTATTTCCACGTGTTGATCACCCGCGGGGTGGATGCGGCCCACCTTCTGGCTTATCGGATCACCTGGAGTGCCGTTTTTGTGGCTCTGCTGCTGACAGCATCATGTCAGTGGGCTGAGGTCATCACGTGCCTGCGATCCAGACGGGTCCTATGGGGATTGCTGGCCAGCACGTTGCTCATCGCGATCAACTGGTGGGTGTACATCTACAGCGTGGCCAGTCGGCAGGTCTCCTATTCGGCGCTCGGCTATTACATGAACCCTCTGGTGAGCGTGCTGCTGGGAGTGGTCATCCTGCGCGAGCGCCTGCGGGCGCTGCAGATTACGGCGGTGGTGCTTGCCACGACGGGGGTGGTGTATCAGACGGTTTCGATCGGCAAGGTCCCGTGGATTTCGCTGACATTGGCCGTCAGCTTTGCGCTCTATGGCCTGGTCCGCAAGGTCGCTGGCGCCGGCGCGCTGGCCGGCTTGATGGTGGAGACAGCGCTGATTACCCCACTGATGCTGGCCTTTATCGGATACCACATGGCTGTTGGCACGGCCCCGATCCTGTCTCTGTCAACTCACGTGCTGGTGGCATTGAGCGGGGTGGTCACTGCCACCCCCCTGCTGTTGTTCGCGGCGGCGGCACGCAGGTTGAAACTCTCTACGCTTGGCTTTCTGCAGTATCTGTCTCCCACCATCCAGCTCCTGCTGGCGATCACGGTGCTCGGGGAGGCCTTCACGCGCGACCGGCAGATCACCTTCGGCTTCATCTGGTCCGCCGTCATCTTGTTCGTGATCGATCAGGTCCTTGCCCTTCGCCGGTTGCAGCCGGTGGCGAGTGTCGTAGAAGAACCGTGAGGCGCTTCAGCGGGCAGACTTTCGACGCCCGAAGAGAAACTCAAGGATCTGCGGAAATCGCTCGGCCCAGGCGGCCTCGTTGTGCTGGCCGTCGGCGACTTCCAGATACTCAAAATCGATCCCCCGGACCCGACCAGCGCGCTCCAGCACTGCCGCCAGCTGCCGGGTGTTTTCCACGTTCTGGCTGCCCCGCACAGGCGAAGTTTCGGCCGTCCCCATGTCCAGCCAGATGCGGCAATGCTCGGTCCAGGAGGGGTCCTTCTCGATGGCGTGCAGAAGCTGGCGATCTGACCACCAGAGCGATGGTGAGACCGCGGCACAAAGCCCGATCTGATCGGGATACGTCCGGGCCATATGCAGCGAGATCAGCCCGCCCAGCGATGAGCCGCAAACGCCCGTGGAATCCCTCCCGGCCAAGGTTCGGTAGGTCTTATCGATGAAGGGCTTCAGCTCGGTCATGACAAAACGGGCGTAGCGATCGCCGTCGCCACCTTCACCAAGGTAGACGGTGGGGGTGTACTCATCGACCCGCCTCACGCCTGCGTTGGCAATTGCGACAATGATGATCGGCTCGATCGTCCCGGCGCGTATGAGCCGCTCGGCGGTTTCGTCGGCTCTCCACTCTCCGGCGAAGCTGGTGGCGTCGT
>JAVQWE010000164.1:0-6413 GCA_033579175.1 Phycisphaerales bacterium
GCAGGGCTGTGGTGGTGCAGGAGGCCCCCAGAACCTGCGGCCTGGGCGCGGAAATCAGTGCCCTGATCATGGAAAACTGCTTCCTCTACCTCCAGGCGCCGGTGCAGCGGGTCTGCGGGTTTGACACCTGCATGCCGTACTACAAACTGGAATTGGACTACCTGCCCGATGCCAGGAAAATCGGCAGGGCGATCCGGGATTGTCTTGCGTATTAACGTGCGGCCGACGGCCGACGTTGTGCACCGATGGCTTCAGGGAGCATCCATGGCTGGAAAGGTCTCATCCAATCCCAACGAATTCCTGCTTCCCGATGTCGGGGAAGGTCTGGAATCGGCCGACCTGGTGGAGTGGAAAGTCAAAGTGGGTGACCGGGTGGAGGCGCAGCAGGTCATCGCCATGGTCGAGACAGCCAAGGCCTTGACCGAAATCTGCGCCGATCGCAGCGGCGTGATCGCCAAGCTCCATGGCAAGCCGGGAGACACCATCAAAATCCATTCGCCGTTCGTAACCTATGAAGCGCCGGCCGAGTCCGGGCAATCCAAGTCGGATGCGTCCAGTTCCTCCACGCCGGCCGCGACTTCCACCCATGAGCAACAGCCGCCAACCCAGCCCGAAACCCCGGACCGACAGGATGCCGGAACGGTGGTGGGATCCCTTTCCGGGGAGGATTATTCAGCCGTGGAAGGCAAGGTTCGCGCTGCCCCGGCCGTTCGACGAATGGCTCGAGAGCTGGGCGTGGACATTCAGCAGATTCGGGGAACGGGTATCGGCGGGAGGGTGACGCTGCGGGACGTAGAAGCCGCGGCCTCCCGAGCCGGCCGAGCCGCTGGCCCGCGGCGGGCGCCGGCTCTGGCTGAGGGCCGGGGGGCGGTTCCACCGGCTGTGGCCCGTCCGGAGCGCCCGACGCCTGCCCGACCCGCAACCACCATCCCCGCCGGGCAGGAGGCGCTGCGCACTCCGTTCAAAGGCGTGCGGCGCGTCATTGCAGACCGTCTGAGCCAGTCGGTCCACACGGCCGTGCATTTCACCGTGATGGATGATGCCGATATCACCGAGCTGGACATATTCCGTCGGCGGCTGATCTCGGCGACAGGCGAGAAGCTGAGCTATCTTCCGTTCGTGGCTGTGGCGGTCTGCCGTGCGCTCGCCGAGCCGGATTTCGCACGGATGAATTCGACAGTGGATGACCAGACCCAGGAAATCGTGACCCATCGCAGCGTGCACCTGGGAATCGCCACGGACACGGAGAACGGCCTGATGGTCCCCGTGATTCGCGATGCCGGCGCGGTGGGGCTTCTGCAGCTCAGCCGGCAGATCGCCGCTCTTGCCACCGCCGCCCGAAATCGCACCATCGCGCGGGAAGACCTCACGGGCAGTACCTTCACGATCAGCAATGTCGGATCCCTGGCGGGGCGATATGCCACGCCGATCATCAACTATCCCGAGGTCGCGATTCTTGCCGTCGGACGGGCACGTGACGGCGTGGTTGTGCGCGGGGGAATGATCGGGGTTGGAAAGCTGCTGCCCCTGAGCCTCAGCTGCGATCATCGGGTGGTGGACGGGGGCATGGCCGCGTTGCTGCTGGCCCGCGTGATCGAACTGCTGCAGGCGCCGGACCAGCTCATCCCGGCCGAGTGAATTCCCGCCATGAATGATCGCGGACGTTGCAAACCACCTCCGGCGGCCGGCCTTTCCCGTCGCGGGAGGTGATTTCGGGTTCTGATCCTGAGCGGGGTGCCGGGGCGTCGATACACGGTGAAATGGTTGGAGAATGTCGCACGGCTGCCCATGGCAATTGCTGGACGCCGGCCCGCTGCTGCTCGACGGTGGCGGGATGTTCGGTCTTGTGCCGCGCGTGGTCTGGGAGAAGCTGGTCAAGCCCGATGCGCGGCATCGCATCCCCCTCCGGCACAACTGCATTCTGCTGCGGCATGCCCAAGGCCCGGTGGTGATCGAAACCGGCTCGGGTGACAAGCTGGATGAGAAAAGCCGCGACATTTTCGGTCTGACCGATCGCACCATCATTCAGGCGGTGGAGGAAACCGGCACGTCGTTGGCTTCGGTTCGCCATGTCGTCGTGACGCATCTGCACTTTGACCATGCCGGGGGCCTGACCCGCCGCGGCGCCCACGGGCCGGAATTGACCTTCCCCAACGCCGCGGTGCACGTACAGGAGCGCGAATGGTCGGACGCTCTGGCCAACAGAAGCGTGATGACCCGCACCTACTTCCGGGATCATCTGGACCCTGTTCGGGACCGTGTCGTGTTGCATCGCTCGATCCCGCCTTTTGAGCCGGGCCAGATTCCCGGACGGGAGGAGCTTCCCGGTTCTTCGCTGGAAGATCGCCTGACGCCGATTGTCCCGGGGGTCTGGGTCTTCCGCGTGCCGGGGCATACCTGGGGACAGCAGGCGGTGTTGTTCCACGACGATCGCGGTCGGACGGTGGTCTTCACCCCGGACGTCATGCCGACGGTCTGGCACGTGGGCGCGGCGTACAACCTTGCCTACGATGTTGAGCCGTACATGAGCATGGTCAGCCGCCGGTGGTTCTTGAACGAAGCGGCGAGCCGGAACTGGCTGCTGGTGCTGGATCACGACCCGGCGACGCCGCTGGTTCGCGTGCAACCCGATGGAAAGGGCTGGTTCGTTCTTCAGCCGGAGGCATGATGGGCAAATCTTCGAGCAGCACGGTGGGTCGGGCGGCAAAGGCGGCGAAGGAAGCGGATTCGGCGGCTGAAACCGTGCCACCCCCGAAAAGCCTCCGGGAGATGACCGACCTGATCGCCCGACAGGAAGCGAAACTGCGGGAGGGCGGGGGCGAAGCAGGGCAGGCACGGCAGCGCAAGCTCGGGCGGCTGCCGGTTCGCGAACGGCTCGCCCGGCTGTTGGATGCCGATCGCCCGATCCTCGAACTGAACCTCTGGGCGGGGTACCAGATGTACCCCGAAGTGGGAGAAGTGCCGGCCGCGGGCGTGGTGACGGGGGTGGGGTATGTGCACCGTCGACCCATCGTGTTCGTTGCCAACGATGCGACGGTCAAGGCCGGCGCGTTCTTTCCGGCCACCAGCAAGAAGGTGCTCCGCGCGCAGCGCGTCGCCATGCGTTGCAACCTGCCGCTGGTGTATCTGGTCGATTCGGCCGGCGTCTATCTGCCCATGCAGGATGAGATTTTCCCGGATGAGGACGATTTCGGGCGGATTTTCCGGAACAATGCGGTGATCAGCGCGATGGGGATTCCCCAGTTTGCCGCCGTCATGGGAAATTGCGTAGCGGGGGGAGCCTATCTGCCGGTTCTGAGTGACAAAATTCTCATGACCGCCGGCAGCGAGCTGTATCTGGCCGGTCCGGCACTGGTGAAAGCGGCGATTGGGCAGGTGGTCAGCGCCGAAGAGCTGGGAGGGGCGAGGATGCACGCCCAGATTTCCGGCACGGTAGACTTTTTCGAGCCGGATGACGAATCCTGCCTGTCGCGGCTGCGGGCATTGATCGATCTGCTGCCACAAGCGGCTTCGGGGTGCACGTCCGGGACTGCTGTCGGGGCGGCACCGGCGCGACCGGCGGACGATCTGTATGAGATCGTAAGTCTGGACGGGCGCAAGGAATACGACGCGCGCGACCTGCTGGACTGCATCGTCGATCGGGAAAGTCTGCACGAGTACAAGCGGGACTACGGCCCGACGCTGGTTTGTGCCTATGCCGCCGTCGCCGGGCGCAAGGTGGGAATCGTGGCCAGCCAGCATCGTCGGACCAAATCGCCGGCCGGAGAACTGCAGATCGGGGGAGTGATTTATCATGACTCGGCCGACAAGGCGGCGCGATTCATCATGGATTGCCAGCAGTCGCAGCTTCCGATCGTGTTCTTTCAGGATGTAACCGGTTTCATGGTAGGGCGCGACAGCGAGCAGGCCGGCATCATCCGCGCCGGGGCCAAGCTGGTGAATGCCGTCAGCAACGTGACAGTCCCCAAGATTACCGTCATCGTCGGTGGCAGCTTTGGAGCGGGCAACTACGCTCTGTGCGGCAAAGCCTTCGATCCCACCTTCATCTTCGCCTGGCCGAGCGCAAAATACGCCGTCATGGGCGGGGCTCAGGCCGCCAGCACCCTGCTGCAACTGGAGCAACGGCAGGCGGAGCGGCTGGGCAGGAAACTGACCGACCCCGAGATTGCCCGGCTCCGGGAGCAGATCACCCGTGAATACGAGCGCAAGACCGACATCCGGTACGGCGCCGCCCGTGGCTGGGTCGATGCGATCATTGCCCCGCATCAGACCCGCGACGTGCTGATCACCGCGCTGGAAGTCGCCTGCCGCCCGCCCCCGCCGGGGGGATTCCGTTCCGGGGTGTTTCAGGTTTAATTTCCGACGGAGGAACTGAGCGCAGCCATGCAACCAGGCAGACACCAGCGTCACGAGCCACGGTTGTATTCCCGGCGGCGCCGGTGATTTCCGATGCGTTCTCTGCGGATCGGCAATGCTCAGGGATTCTGGGGCGACGACAGCGACGCCCCGGCGCGGCTTGTGTCGCGCGCCAGCCTTGACGTGCTCACCCTGGATTACCTGGCCGAAGTGAGCATGTCGATCCTGGCCCGTCAGAAAAGCCGCGATGCGTCACTGGGCTATGCACGAGACTTCCTCGATGTGCTCAAGTCTCTGATTCCATTCCTCCGAGACGGTGGAAAAGTCATCACAAACGCCGGCGGGTTGAACCCGCGCGAGTGCTCGACGGCGGCCACAGGAGTGTTGCGCGATGCGGGGTTGAGTGGGGTCAGGATCGGCATCGTCAGCGGTGATGATGTGCTGCCGGAAATCCGTTCAGCTCTGGAGGCTGATCCGCACACCCACCGCTTTGCCCATCTCGAATCCGCCCAGCCGATTTCCACGATCGCCGACCGGCTTGTCACCGCCAACGCCTACATCGGGGCTGCGCCGGTGGTCCGGTGTCTGAGCGAGGGGGCGCAGATTGTCATCGGCGGGCGGATCGCCGATCCAAGCCTGACGGTAGCGCCGGCGATGGCACACTTCGGCTGGAGCGAAACCGACTGGGATCGCATCGCCGGCGCGACGATCGCCGGCCATCTGATCGAGTGTGGCACGCAGTCGGTGGGGGGCATCAGCACCCATTGGATGGAGATCAACCACGATGATATCGGGTTCCCCATCGTGGAAATCACCGCGGACGGCTCCTGCACCCTCACCAAGCCCGATGGAACCGGGGGCGAAGTGAGCGAACGGACGGTGAAAGAGCAGTTGCTGTATGAGATCGGCGATCCGGGGAATTATCGTTCCCCGGATGCCACGGTTTCCTTTCTCAGGTTGAGGCTCAAGCAGGACGGCCCGGACCGCGTGCGAATCACCGGGGCAAGCGGTGGCCCGCCGACGGGCAGTTATAAGGTCTCGGCGACCTACAAGGCCGGCTATCGTGCCAGTGGAATGCTGACGATCGTGGGGCGCGGCGCGGTGGCCAAGGCGCGGGAGGCGGCGGCCGTGGTGGAACGTAAGTTGCGTCGGGACAACAAGTTACCGCAACGCTGGTGGGTGGAATGCCTCGGTAGCGGGGATGCCAGCCTGGGACTGCTCGGCCGGCGCGAGGATTTAAGCGAAACCGTCCTGCGGATCAGCGTTGCCGACGAACGACGGGACATTGTCGAACATTTCACCAAGCAGATGATCCCTCTGGTCACCGCCGGACCGCAGGGCACCACCGGATATGCCGAAGGGCGTCCGACCGTCCGCGAGGCCTTCGCCTACTGGCCTTGCCTGATCGAACGCCATCGCGTGAAGCTTTCGACAGAAGTCATCACGGTATAGGTCACGTCGCCAGCTCGACGGGTGAACCTCGTCCGCCGGTCTCTGCCTGCGTGCCAATTTGCAGGCTGCGCGGGATCCTCATTCCTGCGATTATCGCCAAGGAACCCGGATTTCGGCGGAGGTCCGTCCTGAAACCCCCTTTGCGGCACTGCCAGCAGCATCAGCGGACAACCGCGCACGCATCGGATATCCTCGCGGTCATGATCCGCCTGCTGTTTCCGATGCTCTTGTGCAGTTGCGCCGTGGCTGGGGCACCGTATGACCTGTTAATCCGCCACGGGAAGATCATCGACGGTACGGGGACGCCGTGGTTTTACGGCGACGTGGCTGTTCGCGACGGGAAAATCGCGTCGATCGGTCAACTGGGTGACGCGGATTCGGCCGTGGTCATCGACGCGTCCCACCGGGTGGTGGCGCCTGGTTTTATCGACGTGCACACCCACGCGGATGACGATCTGCTGCGCCTGCCGCAGGCCGAGAACTTCGTTCGCAACGGGGTGACGACCATTGTTGTGGGCAACTGCGGGGGAAGCGTGCGGGATGTCTCGCGCTACTTCGAAAATCTCCGGACCCGGGGGGTGGCGGTGAACGTGGCGACGCTGTAC
>JAVQWE010000165.1:0-6401 GCA_033579175.1 Phycisphaerales bacterium
GTGCTGCGCTCGATCGCGCTGGCTCCGGGGGGAATCGTGATCCGCGCAGACGGGTGGATGGAAGGTGCGCCGGCGGAGATTTCGTTCCATGCGGCGCGGGATGGTTCGCGTCCGCGGCTGACGATCGCGCTGAACGACGGGAGGGGGATCGACATCACCGCCGACGATCTGGGGCAGATGCTGCAGAAACACCCTGCGCTGGTGCGTCCGTTTCTTGCCCCAGTGCTGACAGAGATCGCCGGTGCGAACCTGCTGCGTCCCCGCGCGGGGGATGTCTATCGGGTGTTTGACGAAATCCTGCCGACGGTGGAGGAACAACGGGCGCTGGCGGCGATCCTGCCGCAGCTGGACGATGAAGATCGATCGGTGCGGGAGGCTGCGGCGCGTCGACTGGAACAGCTTGGTCCGTCGGGAGTGCTGGTGGCGCTGCGAATGGATTTCTCGCGGCTGTCCCCGGAGCAGGCCGCCCGACTGGCAGATTTCGTGCGGCGCCACAGCCTCGGCGAGATCGACCCGGCCGTCGCCCGCGCCGACCTGTCTTTCCTCCGTCTGGCCGCCGAGGATGCCGACCCGCGCGTCCGGGAAGCTGCACGGGACCAGATCGAGCGGCTGATGGATTGAAGTTGCCCCTGAAGGCCTGGCCTCCTAGCATCGACGTGGTTGGATGTCGGATCGACCCCGCATCATCAGTCCTGACACGCTGCGCGGCAGCCCTGAGGCCCGCACGCCTCCCGGTCAGACCCTCACCCGGAAATGGCCGGTGCTGCATTATGGCCCGGTGCCGCGCGTGGACCCGCACTCGCCCGAGTGGCGATTGCGAATCTTCGGCCTGTGCGACAATCCCTGCGAGCTGACCTATGACCAGCTGCGGAGCCTGCCGGCCGTGGACGTGTTCTGCGACATTCACTGCGTGACCCGCTGGAGCCGGCTGGACAACACCTTCACCGGCGTGCAGACGAAACTGCTGCTGGAACGTGCCCGTCCGAGGCCAGAGGCCCGGTTCGTCATGTGCCATTGCGAAGCGGGATTTACGGTGAACGTTCCGCTGAGCGATTTCACCGGCGAAGATTGCCTGCTGGCCTGGGCGTGGGAAGGGCGGGAGCTGGAGCCTGAACACGGCTGGCCCCTGCGCGGTCTGGTACCGCGGTTGTACTTCTGGAAGAGCGGAAAATGGATTCGGGGCATCGAGCTGCGCGCCACCGACGCCCCGGGGTTCTGGGAGCAGAACGGCTACCACATGCGCGGCGACCCGTGGAAGGAAGAGCGCTTCGGCTGGTAGCCGGATGGCAAAGGTCAGCCGGGACGTTCGGAAGCTGCACCGCAAGAGGTGACGTGGTTCTGGCGAAGAGGGGCCGGATCGCGGTATGGTTCGCGCCGATTGTGACCAAGGTGCTGCTTATCTTCTTCGGAGCCGGAGTCGGCGGATTGTTGCGCTACTGGATTGGCGGCGCGGTGCAGCACGCGTGGGCGGGGGGGTTTCCCATCGGTACGCTGGTGGTGAACGTCAGCGGATGCCTGGTGATGGGGTTTCTGGCGTCGGCGTTTACCGGTCCGTGGCTGGTGCGGGAAGAGCTGCGGATCGGGCTCTTAATCGGGGTGCTGGGTGGCTACACCACCTTCAGCACCTTCGGCAGGGAGACGTTGGCATTGCTGCAGGATCGCCAGTGGCTGTCGGCGGGGATGAACATCGCGATCAGCAACCTTCTGGGGCTTGCGGCGGTGTGGGCAGGCTGGGTTGCCGCCAGCAAGCTGCTGGGTGGAGGTGACGGCACATGAGCCAGCAGCTTCCCCATGGGCAGTTTGATCCCCCGATGCCGGCGCGTCGTTTGCGGGTGTATGTGGGGGAATCTGACAAGGTCGGCGGTACGCCGCTGTACGAGGCGATCGTGCTGAAGGCGCGCGAGTTGCACCTGGCGGGTGCGACGGTGCTGCGCTCGCCGATGGGCTTCGGAGCCAATTCCCGACTGCACACCCTGAAGGTTCTGCGGCTGTCGCAGGACCTTCCGTTCGTCGTGGAAATCGTCGATACCGAAGCCAATCTTGCCAGAATCCTGCCCTATCTGCGGGAGCACGTCCGCGGGGGGCTGGTGACGATCGAGGACGTGGGGGTGCTGCAATATCACCCCGGGGGCTGAACCTTCTGCCGGGCCGGCAGACCCGCGACGGTTACTCGAATCTCACGATCAACCCGGGGCGCAGGGAAGAACGACGGTGAATCTGGCGCACCACGATTTCTACGTGGTGGCCAAGCAGCACCAGGTATCGCAGCAATCGCTCCGGGCTGAAACCCCGTGCCTGTCCGTCCAGCAGCCGGCTGATCGCGGTGCGATCGAGATGCAGTGGGTGCGACAATTGCACAGGCGACAGACCGAGTTGGCGCGCACGAACCCCCAGCAGCCGGCAAAGTTCCACCTGTAGATCGGCCGGGTTGAGCAGATCATGCCCCGCAGGTGCCATTGCGCCGGACTTCCGCAACGAGTATATCTCAAGCCGGGCAAGCAGCTGCGTTTTTGCGCCACCGGGAGGGGCGCGCTGCGCGGATCGTGTGTGCAGCGCGCAACGGGCAGCAGTGGAAAACTAAAAAAATCTGTCTTGGATTTTCCGTGCAGAATCGTCGAATGTTCAGGCGATGGTTGCGCGCCGCGCAACGCCGCGGCGCAGCGCGCTGGGAAGAATGTAGTTCGGAGATGCCGGCGGTATCCCCGTCGCGGCTCTTTGACAATCCGGTTTGGCTCGTTCCCGGTTGCCTGCTTGCTCCCCCAAGGAGGACCCCGAGGCCGGGCGCGCGGAACAGCGTTCTACGCCAGAAGAAGGTTCTTCAGAGGAGCGTGGATTGTGCAGAATTGTGCATATTTGAGCGTTTCGGCCGTTTTGTTTGTCGTGCACTGCCCAAGCGACTGCACAAGAGGCTCGTGGGATCGCGCCGCGCTGACCGGCCTGCACCAGTCCGGAATCGTCAACCAGTGCACCGAAGCGCTGGTCGGGGGTGAGGCGCGGAGTCGGCACGGGATTGACGCTCCGGTACAGACGCCGCTCCAACACCGTCCCCGTCAATCCCATGGGGGAATGGGTGAATTGCCCCTGCCCACAGCGCGTGCCGGTCCAATGACAAGCTTCTGACATACTTGTCACCGTTGCCAGCGGAACGGTGCGACGTGGCGCTGCCATCGGACTCACGCGGAAGCGTCTTTCCCATGTTCCATCGGCTGCGGAAGATCGGGGTTTTTCACTTGCGAAGGCGGGCAATAAGGGTAGATTTGCGTTTCTGCATTCTGAGTTCTTCGTCGGAGGCCTCGACCCATGCCCAACCCTGTCCGCCGCAGCGACGTTGCGTCGCTGGTTCGGTCCTGTCGTTTTGCCTTGGAATCGGTGGAAAAGCGGATTTTGCTGACGACGGTCAGCGGTACGCTTTATGGCGATTATGACGGGGACGGGGTTCGAGACCCCGGTGAGCCCGGTCTTGCCGGATGGACGGTCTTTGTCGACCTGAACAACAACGGTTCCCCGAACACCGGCGAACCTCAGGTGATCACGGGCAGCGGGGGGCTGTACAGCTTCGATCTGGCTCCAGGCAATTACAGAATTCGCGCGGTGCTGCAGCCGGGATTTGTGCAGACTTCGCCTGCCGGAGATGACGGCACCGGTGGCTGGGCCGACGGCATCGACGGGGGCAACAACGGTTTCGTCGATGACATCGTGGGTCGCGATTTCTGGATGAATGACAACAACCCCAACCCCGACGCGGCCAGCAGCGATCACGGCACCCACGTCGCCGGCATCGCCGCCGCCCGCACCAACAACGCGGTGGGGGTCGCCGGGACGGCCGGTGGATCAACCATCGTGCCGATCAAGTTCTATGGCACCGGACGAACCTGGACAAGCACCGATGTGCTCAACGCCTACACCTACGCCGCCAACAACGGCATCAGAATCCTCACCACCAGCTACAACGTGGATGGTTTCGTGAGCCAGCAGGCGTTCATTGACGCGTTGAACAACATGTACAACGCCGGTGTGCTGCATTTCAATTCCGCGGGAAACAACGGCGCGACCAATCCCGCGCGGCAACGATTCGACACGACCCTGTACGTCGTGAATACACAATCCAACGATGTACGCAACACCAGCAGCAACATCGGATGGGGCGTGGATATCTCGGCCCCGGGAACCAGCATCCTGGCCACTTCGCTGGGCACGACACTCACCGACTTTAATTATGAATCCAAGACCGGCACGAGCATGGCATCCCCCAACGCGGCGGCGGTGGCGGCGCTGATCTGGTCGGCCAACCCCACCTGGACCCGCGAGCAGGTGGCCGCGCAACTGATCGGATCGGCCGACAACATCGACGCGCTGCAGACAACCGCGGCTCGGGGGCTGGTGGGCAGCGGACGCGTCAACAGCAACCGCGCCGTCAGTCAGCCCATTGCCCCGCCGAAATTCAAGGACACCCTCAACACCCCCCTGCTGCCCGGGCTGCCGGCCGAAGGCGCAACCGTTGCCACGCAGCCGACCGCGTTCACTCTCGACGTGGCCAACGTCTTCGATCCGGCAACGATGGTCATTTCCAATTTCGAGATGCGGGGTGACGGGGCGGACAACACCTTCAACACCCCCGATGACGTGCTGGTTCCCATGACGCTGGCGTTCGGCGATGCGGCTGCCCCGGCCCATGGTTATCAGGTGGGAACCAATCGCCTGCGCTTCACGATTCAACCCGGCACCATGCCGCCGGATCGATATCGCTTCAGTGCCCTCCCCGGGCTGAAGGACCCCTTCGGTCAGCCGCTGGATGGCAATCGCGACGGTGTCGGGGGAGACGCTCTCACCCGCACCTTCATCGTCGGCGCCCCGCGACCCGGCCAGCCGCTTGAACCGGCGCCCGCTTTGGAAGGCACCGCGCCGGCCGAGCCCGTCAACTGGGCCGACTTCGACTTCACCCGCACGGAAGTGCTCGTGCGCGTTGTCGGTGAACGCGGGTTGCGCGAACTGGACCGGTTCGTTCGGAACCACCCGGGCTCTGACGTGGCCCGGATGATCGATCCGTCAGTTTCGCGGCAGCTCTTCCGGCACGAAGGGGATTCGCTCGTGGAACTGCGACTGCGCAACGGCGTCGATCCCCTCGTTGCCATCGCGGCCCTGGAAGCTCTGCCCTTCGTCAAATACGCGGAGCCGAATCTGATCTTCCAAGGCGACCCGCGCGAATTGATCCCCAACGACCCCTCGTACTCCAGCCAGTACCATCACCCGCTGATGCAGAATCAACTCGCCTGGGACACGACACTCGGAGACGCCCGGGTGCTGATCGGCGTGACCGATGACGGATTCGCCCTGGCTCACCCCGATCTGTATCAGAACATCTGGGTGAATCAGGCCGAAATCCCACCCACGCGGCTGGCCAACCTCACCGATATCAACGGGGATGGCTACCTCTCGATGCTGGAGCTGAACAACCCCGTGAACATCGGACCATTCAAGATCACCGACCAGAACTCCGACGGCAGAATTGACGCCTTCGATCTGCTCGCCGCCCGCGGGGGGCTCGACGGGGCGCTGAATGTCACCGTTGGCACGGTGCCCATCGAAAACACCTCGATCGGCATGCGCGACATCGTGCGCCCGAGCGTTCTGGCCAGCGAATTCACGTTTGAGACCGCGCAGCTGATCGATTTTGTCTTCAATGAAGACCTCAGCGCCACGCTGACCCCCTCGGCACTTTCGCTCCAGAACCTCACGACGCAGACCACAATCCCGCCGGCGCAGCTTTCCGTGGTCTTCGAGGTTCTCTTCAGCCGCGGACGCTTCGGATACACCGGCTCTGCCAACGGCGTGCTGCCCGACGGCAACTATCGCGCCACCATCGCGGCCGGCGCGATTTCTGATCCCTATGGCAATACAAACCTCAACCCGTCGGTGCTGAATTTCTTCGTGCTCGGCGGGGATGCCAATCGCGATCGCACCGTTGACCTGACCGACTTCGGAATCCTCGCGGCAAATTTCAACAGTTTCGCAACGTTCAGCGGGGGCGATTTTGACTACAACGGATCGGCGGGTCTGGGAGATTTCTCCATCCTTGCGGCAAACTTCAACACATCGCTGCCCATGCCGTCGGAGGCATCGCGACCGGCCACGTTAACCTCGGCGTCGGCGAGATCGGTGGAAAACCGCTCCATCTTCTCGATGCGGCTGATCCAGCCGGATCGTCCGCTGCAGCAACTGGAGGAAAACCGGGGGGATTGGATCGCTTGAAACAGCCTTTGCAGGTGGCGCAGGTTTCTGCGCACCCCGCAGTTGAAATGGAGCGAAGGAAAGGGGAATGGCTGACCATGCTCACACGAGGCGTATTGCGGATGTCAAACCACCGCACGACCAGCGCGCTGCGGGAAGCATGCCGGCCGGGG
>JAVQWE010000166.1:0-6372 GCA_033579175.1 Phycisphaerales bacterium
AGCTCAGAAGAACAATCAATGCCCAGACCTCTTTTGGATCCCACCCCCAAAACCGACCCCAGCTCACATTCGCCCACATCGCCCCCAGCACGGTGCCCGCCGAAATCAAAACGACCCCAATCTGGATCGAGCGATATATCACCCCTCCGATTCGCAACGTAAGCTCAGGGTGGCTCGAGCCGGCGGGAGGTTGGCAGGGATTCGTTTCGAAGGAAGAACTGTCGGTCGTCGCCTCTTGTGGATTGCATCTCTGCCCTGAAGTCTCCCGGCTCCTGCCCTGCCATGCCGGGCGAGCCATCCTCCAGATCACGACGTTGCCCAGCACCAGAGCTAGGGCAAATGCCGCGTAGGAGGAGACGACTGTCAGCACGTGCACGGTCAGCCAGAAGTTCGATTGCAGCACAGGAGCCAGAGGCTGGATCGACGCCCCCAGATCGGCCGGCATGAGGTCTCCCACGACGCATGCGATAAGTGCCAGCATCAGCCCCCCGGCCGCCGGAAGCATCAACTTGGCTCGGATTGCCAGGACCAGCCCCAAGAGCGCCGCTACCCCGCCAACCCAGATCACCGTCTCATACAGATTGGTCACGGGTGCCCAACCGGTAATGGTGCACCGCCAAGCGAAGGCTCCGGCGTGCAAGGCAAGCGCCACAATCGCGGCAGTGAGCCAGATTTTACGGTGCTTCAGAATTCCGAGCGATCCCAAGGCCACCGCGTAGGCCAAGCCCACCCACCGAAACGGGTGCGTCCGGTGATAGGTAACCTCCCATCGCATGATTGATTCCGCAGGATAATCCCTCCCCCCGACCCCCTCTAAATGCTGCCGAAGTGCGGCCAATGCCCGATCGAACTGGTCCTGATCCTGCCGGGCATACGCGGCAACCATTCCTCCCCACAGCATGGCCGCTCGCGGGTCGGCCGTGCTGACGATCGATCGCCAGCCTCCCTGCGCCGGAACCAGCCGCCAGGCACTGCCGTCGATCACAGAGTCCGCCGCAAGCATGCGATCGCGCAGAAGCAGCATCGCCTCGTCCTCCTTGGGACGACTTGGCCCCCCCGCCCGGGAAGGGCCCTCAGCCACGCCGGTGGCAAGTCGGCCGAGGTGCTCATCGAGCGCATTGGAAGCCCTCAGCATTTCCACCGACGCAAATCGAACCTGGCGGCCGACAACTTCCGCTCGCTGTGCCTCGGTGGGTAAGAGGATGATCGAGGCCTTGCGGGCGGCTTCGGGACGGGTGACCCAGTCGAGCACCGTTCGAAGTGGGTCGCGGCTTCCCCGATGCTGCTGACGATCGTGCTCCCACACAACCGCGCCGAACTGCCGCTTTCCGGTGATGAACCAGACAACCTCTGAAGCCCAGGTGTCCAGCGGCTTGATCCTGCCAGCGTGCTCGATCGGCAGCGTCCGCAGGCCATTGACATCGACTTCGCCGGCCCCGCTTACCGCTGGAAGCAGCATCGAGACGATCAGAAACACTGTCGGCACGGGCACCCTCGGCAGAATCTGCGCCCTGCCCGACCCGGTCGGAACGGCCTCCGCTTCGCTCGGCCTGCGGATTGCGAACATCAGAACCGTGCCCAGCACGATCAGACCTGAACCGAAGTATTTCAGGAACCAACCAGGATCGTGCCTCACCGCCAAGAACGCCACGGGTCCATCGTCCTGCTCGACGGCTGTCAGGTAAATCCTGCGGCCGGCGACTTCCACCGGGAAATTCGGACTGATCCAAGATTCGCGGACGATCCCGCCACGATCCGCAACAACCCTGGCCCGCGGGGGCGATTCGCCTTCAGCGGCAGTCGCCTCGATCAGCTCGATTTCAAACGGCAGCTCGGCGGCATCGAAGCCGTAGGACAGTTCAATCGGCCCCGATGGGGTGTCCAACCTGCGCGGCCGATCGCCACGCAGCAGCCAGAGGGTTTGCCTCGCCCCGCCCTGCTCTACCGCCAGACGCAGCGCCGCCACTGCCGAATCAACCGCCGCCGCTGACACGCTCACCGGATGCACGTTTTCCGTCCGATGGGCCTGAGGCAGCAATCGCTCGACTTTCAGGGTTAACCCCATCCACGCGGGGCGCGCATCGCCCTCGATCAGGTCGAACGCCCCGCGGAGGGTTCTGCCGGCATACATCGTTGCGCGCCAGCGACCCAAGGGGCTTTGACCGATCACCAACTGGCCCCGAGGGGGCACCGCAAAGGCAGGATCAGTGTCGAACCGAACACGAATCTCCCCGGCGAAGAATGCTGCCGGTGCCCCGGGAGCCGCCCAAGCCGCCTGATCCACAGAAACCCCGTCTGGCGTGCGGCCGAAGATGCGGATTCGCACCGCCGGTGACGGGCCGAACGTGGAATCATCGGGAGTTAATACCCTCTCCGAAACCGTAGCTGACGGATCCGCCGCCGGCTGATACACAGTCTCAACCCGCACGGCGGGGTGCCATTGCTCGGCCGACAGGGTTAGTTCGGGCTTCAGACTGGAGGCGCAGGCGAGCCGCGCCGGCGCAGGAAGCTTCGGTTCTGTGGCGTCACCAAGCAGGTTCGCGACAAACCCGACGACGGAAGGATAAACCGCCCTTTTGACATCCTGAATCGAGACCGAATGCGGCTCACCCCCGGGGGGTGTGATCGCCACATGCTCCGTGTCCAACTGAATCAGGTTGTCCCTCTGACCCGGGCGCAGAATCAACCGGCCGTCTACACCCCACCGGGCGTCAATCAGGCAGCCCAAGAGCAGCACCTCGATCCCCAGATGGGTGATGAGAAAGCCGCTCTGATGCCGTTTCCAGGGAAATCGAACGATGGCGGCGGCAAGCACATTCAGTGCCAACAGCGCCAGGACTGCATAGAAGCCTGCGGATTGGTACACCATCAGCCGCGCCGCCCGCCCGCCAAAGCGGGCCTCGTACCAAGCGCCGACAGCCAGATACGCTGCCAGCAGCAGGATCACCACGATCGCCAGCCGCAGCGAAGCGGACAATACCAGCAGACGATCGATCCAGCGGATCATGACCCCGCGATCTTCGGTTGACCACGCAAAGGGGTCAAATCATGGCTCGGCCAGCCAAAGCAACGGATTCCCGGACTTCCGGGAGCTGAATTTCCACCTGTTCTCCTGAGCAACGATCAGGACCGTGTTGGACGAGCACGGCACTTTTTTAAGTTGACGACCAACATCAAGGCGGGTTAACTGTCGGAATCGGGTGTTGGAGGGATCGAAACAGTCTCCAATCGAGGGCTTCGGAATGGATTGTCATTCCCATCGCAAACGGGTGCGTCGGGTAGCGTTCGTGAGCGGCGTCGGGTTGATTTTCGGCCTGGCGTTCGGCCCGCTGATCGGTGATGCCATCGGTCGGGCCACGGGAGGCGCCCACGGAGCCAAGCTGGTGGCGTTGGGGCTGAAATTTGACGGCGCCGAGACGTGCAAGGGAGCGTCCTGCCACAGCAAGGGCAACGATGAAGCCCCCCCGACCGCACGGGGCAGCGAGAATGACATCTGGTCGGCCCGCGACCCGCATTCGACGGCGTTCGATACCCTCAAGAACGATCAATCCAAAGCCATGGGAGCCAAGCTGGGGATCGCCGACGTCACCACCAGCAAGGATTGCCTGGGCTGTCATGCGCTGGACGTTCCCGACAACCTCAAGGGCAGGAAGTTTAATGTCGCCGAGGGCAACACGTGCGTTTCGTGCCACGGCCCCAGCGAAAAATGGATGGACCCGCATACGCGCGAGGGGTGGACGAACGAGCAGCGGAAGAAATACCCCAATCATGCGGAGCTTTTGAAAAACACGGGGTTGTATGACACCCGCCCGCTGGTTGCCCGGGCAGAGCTGTGTGCCGACTGCCACCTGGCGATCGACGCCAGGCTCGTGGCCGCCGGCCATCCACAACCGAAGTTCGAGCTGCATTATTACACCGAGTACAACCCGAAGACCGATTCAGCCTGGAAGCATTGGACTACCGATCCGGGCGGGGCTGAAATCGCCAAGGTGTGGCTGGCAGGACAGGCCGCGTGCACGCGCGACGCCATGGCCCAACTGGCGGCACGGGTCGGCGGTGGGGCTGGAGAGGATGCGGTCAAGGCCGCCTACGAGCAGGCCTTGGCGCATGGCCTGGTCTTCGCGGCCGGGGCGAAAGCTGCGGGGGTCGGGGACATCACCGCTGCGGTCGAAGCGGTCAAGGCGGCAAAGGGAGACCCGGCGAAACTGGCCGCGGCCGCATCCGCCGCCTCGGAAGCGGCTGCGAAGCTGTTCGACGCGATCGAGAAGGCAGACATCGGCAAGTCGGGCAAGGCGATGACCGCCGCCGTTGGCGCAGTCAAGGGGATCGTCGCCGCCGCCGGCGCCGACGGCCACGCTCAGATGTTCTACGCCCTCTATGCCCTGGCCAGCTCGACGGCCGATGCCGAGAAGGCCGGGGAGTGGACCGGCGACCTGTTCCCCGATCCGGCGGCTCCGATGTCATCCGACGACTTCGATGCCAAGCTCGCGGAAGTCGTCGCGAAGCTTCCGAAATGATCGACGGATAAAACTTCGTGAACGGGGTCTTTGCCCGCTTTGGAGCTTGCAGCCCTGCCGTCGGGCGAGCGGGCATCTGCGGAGCCTGTGGCGATTGTCTGGAACCGTCAGGCTCGGTGCGCGGTCGCGGCGGGCAGGACTAATTGGACCCCGGCGGGCGCGGTCTTGCGCCCGGTGGCCTGGGGCGCGCCGGCGGCGTCGTGGCCGGTTGCTCCTGAGGCCTCGCTTCCAGCGGTGGGGTGTCCGGGTCGTCGCTCACGGTGAACAGCACACGATTGCCTGAGGCGTCGGTCTTCAGGTAGAGCTTTTCCTGCTCGGCTTTGTCGAAGGGGCGCGCTCCGCGCCGTCCGAACACGCTGAGCTGATGCCCGGATTCGTCGACCGCGCGATCACGATCCAGCCCTTCACTGATCGCAACCGCCCGACCGCGCGTCGGATACCAGGCGATCAGGCGTGGTTGCGGGCGTGGCGAGAATCCGTTGAATCCGGGAGTGGCATGATTCAGGCTGCTGTCGGTCAATTGCAGCACTTTCAGGCCGTTGTGACCGTCGGCAACGTAGGCATACAGGCAGTTGTTGGTCATGGCGACTCTCACGGCCGTGGCGTCGTTCATCCCGCCTTCCGTCGTCTTCAGGTACAAAACGGGGTGCTCCGCTTTTTCGATATCTACGATGGCCAAACCCTCGCTGCCGGCGGCGACGTAAGCGAACGTGCGGCAGAGGTACACATCGCGGGCATCAGACAACGGCACCAGCGCGCCCGGAACGATCCTCGGGTCCTCCACGTTGGTTACGTCAATCACCTTCAACCCCTCATCGTCTACCACGAAGCCGTAACGGAACTGGAACTGAACCTTCTTGGGGTTCTTCAGACCGGCCAAGCCGGGAGTCTCCAGGAGCTTCGGTTCCAGAGGATTATCCAGATTCACCAGACGCAGCCCGCTGTCGGCGGCAATAAAGGCGTAGTGACCGTAGAGCGTCATGGATCTGGCACCGTTCAATGCCCCGCCTTCGTTGAAGGACAGCGCTTTCCTGAGAAAATTGTTTTCCGGGTCGCCGTCCAGCAGTGTCGCCACCCCCGGTTTGTTTTTCTTCTCAGTGAGGGGGTTTCCGATCACCACCAGCCCTTCGTATTTGTCGGTTGCATACAGGAAGGCGTAGAGCGGATGATGCGGGCGCGATTCCTCGACCACTTTCGCTTCGAGCCGGCCCGTATCGCGGTTCAGCTCGTATTTGACAATCCGGCCTTCCTCGTTCTCCGGCAGCCGCGGGCGGGTGGGATCGATCGCCATCGTGGAGGGGCTGACGATGCTGGTGGCATAGCGGGTCTTGACGTAGAACTGCTGACCCAGCGGCGAAACCGGCGCCGTGATGATTCGCTCGGAGAACCCCTTGTTATCGATGTTGGCAACATCGTAGATGATCACCCCCTCCTCGCCGCAAGCCGCATAGACATATTCGCCGCGGTGCTGCACATCGAGCACGTGGCCATGGTGATCGTGCATGACGCGCAGTTTCAGCCCGTTGGCGACGTGCCGGCGGTACCAGTCGGGGTAGGCGATCTCATGAAGACGGCTGCCGATGACCGCCTGCGGTTCCTCGCGCTCGGCAACCACCACTGCGTTCAGCCCGCCGCGTTCGGCCGCCACCCAGGCGTAACGCCCGATGAAATTTGCCGCGTTGGTGCCGTGAAGCAGCAACTGGGCCATGACGGCGTTGTTGTCGCCCTGCCGGCTGACGTGGCAGTCGGTGCAGTTCTTGGTTTCAACCGTTCGCACGGTGTGGGGGAAATAGGGGCTGAAGGCCGTTCCCGAATAGCCTTCGGCACTGACGGTCTGCTGCTGGATGTAGAGCCA
>JAVQWE010000167.1:0-6346 GCA_033579175.1 Phycisphaerales bacterium
TTGGGCGGATGCCATCTGCCGCTCTCGACACTCGTTTGCCACCGCGTCCCCCGCCAGCGTCTCCACCGAGGGTGAGCCGGGCTGTATCACGCCCCGTTGTGCTCCCTCGGTGCCGGGGAGCGATGCCTGCTGCCCCGATTCTGCGGGGAAAACCTTAGCGTTCGGAACCTCGCCTTGCTCCATCGCGGCAACCTCTGCCGTCGGCAGCCGGGGGTAGTAAGTCATCGCCCACAGGATCACGCTCAGGCAGAAGATGATCGTGCCGGCCCTGCTGATGAAGGCCCAGGTGCTGGTCCAGACGACCCGGGCAACCTGCCCCGGTTGCGGACGTTTGTACGACGGCAGTTCGAGGATGAAACTGCTCGGCGCCGGGCGCCCGAACCGCAACTTGAACAGCCATGCCGTAAACACCGCCGCCAGAATGCCCAGGGCATACAACCCCAGGAGGATGCCCCCCCGGGCGATGGCGCTCGAAGATGCGAAAAACGCTCCGATCAGCAGCGAATACACCGGCAGCCGCGCCGAACAGCTCATGAACGGGGCGACGAAGATGGTGGCCAGGCGCTCCCGCCCGGATTCGATCGTTCGCGCGGCCATGATCCCGGGAATCGCACAGGCAAAGCTGCTCAGAAGCGGGATGAAACTCTTGCCATGCAACCCGACCCGCGAAAGCACCCGGTCCATCAGAAACGCCGCCCGCGCGAGATAGCCCGAATCTTCCAGAACCGCCAGAAACAGAAACAGCAGCGCGATCTGCGGCACGAACACCAGGACCGCACCGACTCCGGCGACGATACCATCCGTCCAAAGGTCCCGGATCGGGCCTTCCGGCAGCCGTGCGGTAACCAGAGAACCCAGCCACGCGATTCCATCCTCCACCGAGCCCATGACGGGATCGGCCACCCAGAAAATGCTGATGAACAAGCCGGCCATGATCGCGGCGAAAATCGTCAATCCCGCGACTCTGTGCAGCAGCACCCGGTCGATCCGATCGCTCAGGGTGATGGCCGGCGCGGTGTCCGATATGAGCCGGCTGTCATGCCCCCCGCCCGCGTCGGTCAGCCCAGAAGGGTTGCTGGTGTCACGGATCAGCGACTCGCAGGCGGGTGTCAGCGAGGCACTGGCAACTTCATCGATCCACTTGTAATGCGCCTCAATGTCAGCCTGAATCGGATCAATCCCCAGCTGTTGCAGGCGATGCGATGCGCGCTCGAGAGTCGTGCGAATCGTCTCGTGGTCCAGCAGGGGCAACACATCGACGGCGCGATCGCCGATCAACAGGCGCTCACTGATCGCTTCCGGCGCGCTGTTTGGCATCCGTGAAACGGAGTCCGGAGAACTTTCCTCGATCTCCGCAGCCAGCGACCGGATTTCCTGTTTCAGCTCCTCAGGCAACGGCCAGTTCGGCATCGGCGCAACTGCAGCTTCAGCGATCCGGGCCTTCAGTTCATCGATGCCCTGGCGCGCATGGCCGACTACCGGCACCACCGGCACCCCCAGCCGGGCGCTGAGGCGCTGGGGCGAAACGCGAATTCCGCGGCGCTGCGCGAGGTCCATCATGTTCAACGCGATCAGCAGCGGCCGGCCCAACTCGATCAACTGGCTCACCAGATACAGGTTCCGTTGCAGGTTCGAGGCATCGACCACGCAGATGACCACATCAGGCGCCGGCGTGTCCGGGCGCAGTCCGCGCAGCACCTCCATCGCAATCTGTTCATCGGGGGCACGCGAAATGAGAGAGTAAGTCCCCGGCAGGTCGATCACCTGCACCCACTGGCCCCCCGGCAACCGGCAGCGGCCGATCCGCTTCTCGACCGTCACCCCGGGGTAATTTGCCGTCTTTTGCCGCAGCCCGGTCAGGGCGTTGAAGATCGTGGATTTCCCGCTGTTCGGGTTGCCTGCCAAGGCGACCGTGAGGGTGTACGACGCAACGGCCATTTCACGCAGATTCCATGCAGATGGAGGGGCTGGATCGCCAAGGCTGCGGCGAGCCGCACGCTTCCGGCTGCCGGGACTTCTGAGACCGGGCGACGCCGCGCCAGGCTCAGCCAGCCAAAGCCGCCCGGCGCAGGCTCAGGCGTGCGCCACGTGGACGCACTCTGCCTGCTCGTCTCGAAGCGACAGGCAATAGCCGCGCAACCGGAACTCGATCGGGTCCCCCCAAGGTGCCCGCCGGATCACTTCAACCGCGGCACCGTTACAGAACCCCATTTCCAGCAGTCGACGGCGTAATTCCGGATCCCCGGAAACGGAGATCACCTGCGCCCGGCAGCCAATGCCTAACTTATTGAGCTGACAGGAGTTAGCATCACCTGTGTGCCGACAATCCGGATTCTTACACCCATTTGCCTTCATCGCTGATGTTACGTTATGCTAATTGAGACTCAATTTCAACTAAAACTGCCGCAGGAACCGAATATCGTTCTCCACAAACAAACGGATGTTGTTGATCCCATATTTCCGCATCGCAATCCGCTCGATCCCGAACCCGAACGCCCAACCCGTGTAAGTCTCCGGGTCCAGCTTCACCGCCCGCAGAACATTCGGGTGAACCATCCCGCAACCACCGAGTTCGATCCACCGTTGCTTGTCCTCGAACCACACGTCACACTCGGCCGACGGCTCGGTGAACGGAAAGAAACTGGGTCGAAACCGCACCTGCGTTTCCGGACCGAAATAAGCATGGACAAACTGCAGTATCGTGCTTTTCAGATCCACCATGGATACACCCCGATCCACCACCAGCGCTTCAAGCTGATGAAACATGGAAAGATGGGTGTCGTCATGGGTGTCCGGCCGATACACACGCCCGGGAATCACCACCCGGATCGGAGGCTTCTGGCGCTCCATCACCCGAATCTGCACGGTGCTGGTTTGCGTGCGCAGAAGATACTTTGCCTCATCCGGAGCCTGTGGCTCGCCCTCGGGAGACGAACCCGTGAAAATCTCCGTGGATTCCGTGGGCGGCAAGATGCCCGATGGACCGTCGCCCGCGGGCAGCAGGTAGTAGTTGTCCAGCGGATCGCGCGCCGGATGGCTCGGAGGAATGTTCAGGGCGATGAAATTATGAAATTCATCCTCGACCTCCGGACCGGAAGCGGTTGAGAAACCCATCCGTCCGAACAGCTCAACCAGTTCATCAATGACCTGCATCAGGATATGACGCCGACCGAGCAACGGCCGCCGACCCGGCTCGGTCACGTCAATCCCTGAAACCGTCGCGGTCGCCTCCAACGCGGCCTTGCGGGCCTCGAATGCTGCCGTGAGCTTGTCTCGAAGGGCGTTCAGTCGCTGCCCAACCACCGGTTTCTGCTCTCGGGGAACCTTCCCCAGCAACGACATCAGCTCTTTGATCGCACCCTTGCTGCCGAGATAGCGGATGCGGAACGCCTCCAGTTCGGCCGCGGTCCCTGCCGACTGCAATGCCTCTTCCGCCGCCTTGGCGGACTGCTCGATCTGCTCCAGAACCTCACCCACAAGAAATCCTTTCCGTCGCGACCGGTCGAAAGCGGCAGTATGATCGGTCGTTGCAACGGCTTTTCAAGCGAGTGGTCGCGCCCGTGATGTGAATGCCGGGCTTCGGGGTGCAAATCCAGCCTCTGCCGGCCTTTCGTTGGGTCGCGGTTGCGGCAGTCGGGCAGGTTCGTCGCGTCCGGCCCGTACGATCCTGATGCGCAGAAAAGTGCCCTGGTTGCGGGGAAGACAACCAGGGCTTCAGGGGGGGTAGGGAATCGGGCTACGATGAAACGGCCGTTTTAAGGACGCCGTCAACGTAGAGAAGTTTCAAGCCTGAAAGAATTCGATGTCCATTAAATCTCGATGAAGCTTCCCCAGCCCACGAGAGGCTGAGACAGTGAATTATTAACACTGTCCACCTGAGCTGGTGTCAGACCGCTCACAAATCCTTGCAGGAAGATTCGCCGCAGTTTGCCGGGCGGATGCAGCGAATTATTGAAGTGCATCGAGAATGCTTTGCAACCGCTTTCATCCCGTCAGAACCCAACCGTTGTGGGGATGCTGCCTCCGTGGTGGGGCTGTCCGGAGGCCCGCCGTCTGCCATGGGAGGCCGGTTTGATCAGAGCCCGCCTACGATCCAGTCCACCTGCCATTCGATCGATGCCCCCGGCCCCACCCGTCCGGCCGAGCCGTCCTGCACGGCACGATCGAGCTGGTCGAACCGACCCGTGGTCGGTTCCATGGCGAAATGACGCTGGTGATTCCATGCCCCGGTATTGATCCAAAGCCCCCAGAAAGCCTCCAAACCGGCCCCTTGGTAGCGCATCTGCAGTTTTCTGCCTCGCTTGGGGTAACGAATCGTCGCCGCGGACCGGATCGGCTCCAACGCGAAAACCTTCCAACCTCCATTGGAGGGAAGTCGATCGGAGGTCGAAAGGTCGATCTGATCCGAAATCCGCGGCCAGGTAAACGGTTGCTGCACGTCCTTTCCCGGTGAATGGCTCCAGCGCATGGGGCTTCCGCTCGGCAGCTCGAATTCCACCGGCGAATCCATGGACATCAAGGCGTGCTGAGCCCACACAAAACGAAACTCAAACGGTGCCAGGTTGGTCAGGGAATAGGCAGCCCGCAAACCCTCGGAAGTGAGCGTGAGTCGGCGGGTGAGGCGGTATCCAAATCGCAACCCATGCCACACACTGGTGATCCCGTCCTTCACCGGCACCGAGGTTGTTGGAATGGCATAAACTTCGCCGTGATCGGGAATGGGAATCTGATCGTAGGGATGCCCCACGTAATGGCCGACCCCCACCGCCGGGAAACACTCATCCCACCCGGCATACCAGGTGTTCTCATAGGGTCGGCCGTACATGGAATCTTCAGGAATCTCTGCCGGGAAGTTAAACAGCAGCTCAAAGCCGTCCGTTTTATCGACCACGGAAGAGACCTTCCCCCCCAGCTTCGGCCAGACTTCCAGACGGAGAACATCATTTTCAATGCGAACCGGGTGCGTCACGAGCGTTCCTCGATTCGGCGATCATATCATGGCCCAGGCCGGGTGGCAGGGGGCAGAGCCGGCGAGTCAGCCGGAGCCTCCCCCGGATTTGTGGCGGGAACCGCGGTGGCGCCGGGATGCTGCCGCCAGCCGTCGGAAACTTCCCCCGCCTTGCCGCGCAGCACGATCACGACATCCGTGAGCGCTTCCACCTGCCCGGCCTCGGCATCGGCAGCGTTCGAAAGTTCCGGATGCTCCTGCGCTCGGGCCCTTGACTCTGCAGGACTCTGAAGCATCTGGCTCAACTGCTCCTGCGCTGAAGGTGAAGGCACCTCCTTCGCTTGCCAGTCTGCCGATTTCTGGTGATCCGGCTCAAGGACCGACGGACGCGCGATCAGCTTGCGCGCTGCGCTCTGCTGCCGGAGAAGCTCATCGGGTGCCAGAGACTGCTGCCGGGCGTGCGGCAGCGTCGAAAGTGCCTCCTGAATCGCCTGAAACTGGACCGTACTGAGCCGCGGTGCATAGAACACCGTCTGGTTCGCCGGCGCAGAGGGTGCAGGACCGGCTGCGAATGTCCCGGAATCGATCGCTCGGGGGACCTCGGCGGCAGGGGAAGTCCGCGCCGCGGAAGCGCCAGTGGATTCATCCCGCTTGGCTTGCGGTTCGACAACGGGGTTGGGCAGCCCCGGCGATCCCGAGCCGGTCCCTCGGGAAGATCGCCCCCCCGACAAGGCCGTCTCCAGCAGTGAAAACTGCACGGAATTTGCCATCAACACCCGGGAGACCTCCCGCTCGGCACGAACCGGATCATCCGCCTCCAGCAGCAGCACGGCCGGTGACTGACCCTCGGGGGGTTCGACGGCAGCGCCGGACAC
This sequence comes from Phycisphaerales bacterium, assembly GCA_033579175.1. Lineage (GTDB taxonomy): Bacteria > Planctomycetota > Phycisphaerae > Tepidisphaerales > Tepidisphaeraceae > JAVQWE01. Next base: position 5,824 of record JAVQWE010000167.1, read on the forward strand.
CGCTGGCGTCGCCGCCGCCAATCCTGCCCCAGCAGTCCCGGCGGGTGCCTCCATCGATACGTGGCCGGAAGGCGATGACGGAGAGACGCTCGAATCGCCGCCTGAGGGCGGGCCGGATGCCGCAAGCGCTGAGCCTCCGCTCACAGGATTCCGAGTGTCGCCGCGCGGCTCGATGCCCGCCGCGGCAGCCGCCGCCACCCGATCGGCCAGCGCCGCCGTGCCGGTCGATGTCGCCGCCGCCGCTTCGCCCTGGCCGACGTCGCCTGGCACGGCATCCCTCGGCCCGGAAGTTTCTGCCGCGCCGGCAACCGGCCCGGCGGCGCCTGCCTGCGACGACGCCTCCGAAGCCACGGTGGAAAGCTCCTCTCGAGCCAGGCGCGAGGGGGGCACCACCGAATAAATCACCAGACCCAAGGTCGCCGCCAAGAGCAGCACCGCGGCCAGCGAGAATACCTTCGGCCAGGGACTGGGGCCAATTCGCCCTGCCAGTTCCCCGCTGCCTTCCAGCAGCAGACGTCGTTCC
>JAVQWE010000168.1:0-6324 GCA_033579175.1 Phycisphaerales bacterium
TCCCAAGGATGTGTCGCCACGGCCGGCGAAAGCGTTGATGATCGCCGGGAACTCCGCCGAGTCGGTCGGGGTTGGATCGATGTACCAGCCGTTGGAGTCATTCGGGTCGGGAAAGTTAGCCGGTTCACCGGCGCCGAGTATGATGCTCCCCGTGCGCGGCTTTCCGTCGGCTGGTGCCGTGGCAGCAGGTATGGCAGACCCGCCATACCCCGTGCCGGCGACCAAGATGGTGACTTGAAGCGTGGTGGTGCCGTCGCTGCGATTCCAATTGGTGATGACACGCTCCCAGTCATCGATCGCAGCATCGACGACGGCGCGCGCCTGATTCGCCATGGTCCCGAACACTGCCGCGAAATTGTCAGTGATCTGCCCGCGATTGGTCCAGACGATGCTCACGGCTTCCGGGCCGCCCTCACCCGGGTTTTCGGCGGCCAGGCGCGCGGCCTCGGCGGCCTCGATCCCCCAGTCAAATTCGGGCGCCGCAGGCAGCAGATCATGCGGAAGCCCGCACAACAGCCGCCGTCTTTCCATCATTTCGCACGAAAGGACCTGAGAGAAACCGCGCGCGCGAGCGCGCCGGAAACTCAACCGTATCATGGCGACCTCCTGCAACGGATTGAACGAATCGACTGACCGGCAAAACACCTCATCAGACCCCGCCTCCAGCAGATTCCGGGCAAAAAACTAGCATTTCGCTCTCGTGCTGCCTTCGGCGCCACTCGCACCTGCCGGACGGTTCCTGCCCCCGCCGGACGGTTCCAGCGTGCTGAGACTCCCTTCAGGGCCTCCCGCTTGCCGCCCGCGGTGGGCTTGTTTGCTGTGTTTCCCGGGGAAATGCGATACCGCCGAGACCTGGAGATCATTTTTTTTCCCGGAAGTCCGCAGAATCCGGATCAATCCGTCAGTCAACCGATCCGGCTGTCCGCGAAGGCTGAATTCGCGCGATTCCCCGGCCTGTAGCGCTCCTGGCTACGCGGACCCGTCGGCACCGATCCGCCGCCGATGGAGGGGCTCCAAGGGCGACCAAGGGGTTTCCCCGTCGCCGCCGGCACCCCGGGGACGTCGTCATCATTGAATCAGGTCCTGGCACGGGCGGGTTGCGGAAAGGCACGTGCAGGGTTGGCTTTCCCGTTGCATGTCCCGCCCCCGACAGTGCGCCGGCGGAACGTGTTGGCACGTCCTGTCGGCCCCGCGACGTGGATTCGATTTGCCTCGAAGACTGGTTCTCCCCGCCAAGGGCATTGACTCGCAGGTTGAGGCTTGATCCTTCGGACGTTAAGTTGCCCGCCAAACAGAAAGGAGTCTTTCGCATGGGCAAGCCACGACGGCGGCGGAAGGTCGGCAGTAAGAAGCGTAAGGCGCGCCGCGACCGGCGGAAACGTTAAACCGGTCAGGGGCAAAGGGCCGGCAACAGACAGCAAGTCGGAAGGAAAGATCCGCCCGGCGGCGCGGCCGTCGGGTCGAGTGGGGGGGTCTTTGCTGATCTTGCCAGCCGGGGGGAGTCACAGAAGCGCCGGTGGATGCGATTGTTAAGATTCGGCGGCACCTCCAGCGTATGGTTGTCGTGCAGCGCCGGCCGAGGGTACACTCTGGCTGATTCCTCTGCAGGAACCGATTGTCCATGGAAACCGGCTCGCCATCCGTCTCGCTTGCGCCGCCGCAGTCCGTGCCCCCTTCGCAGTTGTTCTTCAACCGCGAGTTGTCGTGGCTGGACTTCAACGACCGTGTTCTGCAGTTGGCCCGCGACTCATCCAATCCGCTGCTGGAGCGGGTGCGCTTTCTGGCGATCTTTGCCAGCAACCTCGATGAATTCTTCATGAAGCGGATCGGGGGGTTGCAGCGGCAGCGCGCCAGCCGGCTGAACGAGCTTTCTCAGGACGGCATGACGGCCGAAGAACAGCTCGTGGCGATCCAGCAGCGGGTGCGCGATCTGCTGCAGCAGCAGATGGAGATCTGGCAGAACGAGCTGCAGCCGCAGTTGGAACAGAACGGGATCGTGATCCAGAGTTACGAGGCGCTGGCGGCGCCGGAACGAGCAGTGTGCGATGAGTTCTTCGCGCGCAACGTCTTTCCGATTCTCACCCCTCTGGCGGTGGATAGCGCGCATCCGTTTCCGTTCATCAGCAACCTGAGTCGTTCGCTGGGAGTGATGCTGGAACATCCGGTGCGCGGGGAATCACATTTCGTGCGTATCAAGATGCCGGAGAACCTTCCGCGCTACGTACCCTTGCCGACGAAGTGGCACTTTGTGCCCCTGGAGCAGGTCATCGGCGCCAACCTTCCGCTGTTGTTTCCGGGGATGAAGGTGGTGGAGTGGCAGTTGTTCCGCGTGACCCGCAACGCCGACATCGAAATGGATGAGGAGGATGCCGACGACCTGCTGGAGATGGTCGAGCAGGAACTTCGCCGCCGGCGGCTGGCACACGTGGTGCGGCTGGAGCTGCCGGAGTCCATGAGCGCCGCCATGCGGCAGTTCATTATCGACGGCATGCAGGTCGATCCGCGGGATGTGTGGGTGGTGCGCGGTCCGATTGACATGGATGATCTGTTCGCCATCGCCAACATCGACCAGCCGCACCTGAAGTTCCGTCCGTGGGTGCCGGTAACGCCGCCACGGCTGGTGGATGAGGACGTGGACATCTTTTCGGTGATCCGCCAGGGCGATCTGCTGGTGCACCACCCTTACGAGAGCTTCGCCGACAGCGTCGAAAGGTTCATTGAATCGGCCGTGGAGGATCCGAAGGTGCTGGCGATCAAGATGACGCTGTACCGCACCAGCACGGACTCCCCGTTCGTGCCGGCGCTGATCCGCGCCGCCGAGATGGGCAAGCAGGTGGCGGTTCTGGTGGAGATCAAGGCCCGCTTTGATGAACAGCGCAATGTGGAGCTGGCTCAGAAGCTGGAGAAGGCGGGGGTGCACGTGGTATACGGGCTGATCGGGCTGAAGACCCATGCCAAGCTGGCGATGGTCGTCCGCGATGAACCGGACGGGCTGCGCACCTACGTGCACATTGGAACGGGCAACTACAACAGCAAGACCGCGCTGCTGTACACCGACCTGGGATTGTTTACCTGCAATCCCCTGATCACCAGTGATGTTATCGAGCTGTTCCACTACCTCACCGGTCGAAGCCTCAAGCGGGATTACCGCAAGCTTCTGGTGGCGCCGGTTAACATGCGCGACCGGTTCCTGCTGAAAATCCGCCGGGAAGTCGAGCACGCGCGCGACGGCAGACCGGCCCGGATTGTCGCGAAAATGAACCAGTTGCAGGATGCGCGGATCATCAAGGCGCTGTATGAGGCGAGTCAGGCCGGGGTGCAGATCGATCTGATCGTTCGTGGTTTCTGCAGTCTTCGGCCGGGCGTGCCGGGGATGAGCCAGAATATCCGCGTCGTCAGCATTCTTGGGCGGTTTCTGGAGCATTCCCGGGTCTTCTGGTTCCACAATGACGGAAACGAGGAATTTTACATCGGCTCGGCCGACTGGATGAGCCGGAACCTCGATTATCGTGTGGAGGCGATCACGCCGATCGAAGACCCGGCGCTGCAGGCCGTGTTACGCGACCTGCTGGACATCATGCTCACGGACAACACCTCGTCGTGGGAATTGCATCCGGATGGCAGCTGGCATCGTCGCCGGCCGGGGGAGGGCCAGCCCGCTTACCACACGCAGGAGCGCCTCATGGCCAAAACCATGGGTCCGTCCGAACGTTCCGGAAGGTGATTGTGCGGTGCAACCGTGGATTCGGAGGGCGGCGGGGTCAGAGCGAGTCAAGAATGGCCCGGAAATCCTGCTCACGCTTGAGGCCGACGATCCGGTTGACCACTTGGCCATTCTTGAAGAACAACACCGTGGGAATTGAGTTGATGCCGTATTGAGCGGCGGTCTTCCGCGAGGAGTCGCAGTCCAGTTTGCCCACTTTCACTTTGCCGGCGTAATCCTGAGCCAGCTTGTCGATCGTGGGAGCCAGCATTCGGCAGGGCTGGCACCACTCGGCCCAGAAGTCCACCAGCACGGGGGTGCTGCTCCGGAGGACTTCCTGCTCGAAATTGTCGTCGGTGAATTCCTTCACATGCTCACTGGCCATGCGCTCTCCTGTTTCCAGATGTCGTTGCCGACTTCTTCAACTGCCCGCAACAACTTTCCGATCGTATGGACGAGCGGTTCGTGTTGTCAACGCGAGCGCTCATGGCTGGCGGCACACGCGATGATCCGCCCGATTCCTCCTTGCCCGCTTGGGAGTGCAGAGCCGGCGCGATATCCTTCGCGAATGCCCCGGCGGGCCTGTGCAGCCCCGGGTTGATCCCCCTGTGGCTGAAGCGCTGCGCTGCCCGAGGCAGGCGCGCGCAGCGCCGCAGGCGCGGAGTGCCTCATGCATGCGATCGAACCACATCTGCACGGCGCGATACGCTGGTTGGATCCCGGCCGGCTGGTTGATCGGGAACTGGAGCTGGTGGCACCGTCGGAACGATGGATTGAAGAGGTTCTGGCGGCCTGTCGGCACCCGCTGACGGTCCGTCAGGCCCCGCGGGAGGCGGGAACGACCCGCAGGCAACTGATGGATTTTCTGCGAGCCGCCCCCGGGGGGCACGATCCGGGTGATCCGGCCCTGCAGCGCGCCCCCGGCTATGCCTTCTGGATGCGGCTGCTTCCGGAGTATTCCCCCCCGGTTGCCATTGCGGGGGGCTGTTCGCTTCGCATCAGCGAGGCTCCCGAGGTGCAGCGGTATTTCGGCAACGTGGGATATCATGTGTTTCCCCCGGCGCGCGGGCGTCGGCTGGCCGAGCGCGCCTGCCGGCTTCTGCTTCCGCTGGCAAGGGCGCACGGTCTGAGGCAGCTGTGGATTACCTGCAACCCCGACAACTGGGCCAGTCGCAAGACCTGTGAGCGTCTGGGTGCCCGGCTGATTGACATCGTGGCACTTCCGCCTCAGAACATTCTGTATCAGCGGGGCGAACGGGAAAAATGCCGATATCTTCTGGAGCTGTAAGCGATCGCTTGCAGGCGGCAGCCCGCAGAGTTAAGTTTGTGGACGCTAACCATGGAGTCTGTATGAACCGGCGCAACCATTCATCCGCTTTCACCCTTATCGAAATGCTGGTTGTCATCGGAATCGTTGCCATCCTCATCGCGATGCTCCTGCCGGCCCTGTCGCGAGCGCGGGAGCAGAGCAAGACTCTGAAATGTTCCAGTCAGCTCCGGCAGATCGGCATCGCTCTGAATAATTACGCGGTCAATTACCGGTGGCAGCTGCCGGCATGGTCGAAATGGCACGTCGCCGGCGGCGACGGCACCGGCGAAGATGAACCGGGCGACGGCTGGACGGAGCAGCTCGCCCCTTACATGACCGGCCCGCTTTCGGAAGTCTACAACTGTCCCAACTTTCCGGAAGAACGACGAATCAATTACTTCCTGGCCGCGCGCTACAGCTACAAAACCGGGCGGCACACGATGAAACTCGGCGAAATCCGCCGCTCCAGCCAGTTTGTGCTCAGTGGGGATTGCACGGCGCCAACCCTGTATCCCCGGTCGTTCGGAATCAGCAATTACACCCAGGACGACTGCGACAAGGACGACGCCACCCAGCAGGGGGTGGTCTTCAAGAACGAGCCGGGCGGTATGAACATGCACCGCGGCGGAAACAACATCCTGTTTGCCGACGGACATGTGGCCCTGTTCCTGGCGTTTGATCCAACCGCCATGACCTTCCACCCCAGAAAAATGCAGTCCTGGCATGAGGTAACGGGGGATTGACCCCCGGGTTCAGTCCGGCGAGGGTCCCGTCGGCGGGTGTGGCGTCTTTTGTGCGGCAATGGCGAAAAACGGCCGGCCTTGGCGGGCGTATTTCCGTTCGAAGTTCGTCCCGACCAGCTCTCCCCCCGCAGCCGAGCCGGGGCGGGAGTAATCCACAATCTGCAAACCGGGCGTGCTGCGCAAGACGTGTTCGATCTGCTCGAAGTAGCCCGCGTGGTCGGTGACAATCTGGGTTTTTCCGCCGGGCGTCAGAATCCTCAGGACTGTGGGCATGAACCCAGCCTGAATAAGCCGGCGCTTGTGGTGACGTGACTTGGGCCAGGGGTCCGGGAAATAGATGTGCAGCACCTGAATGGAAGCGTCCGGCACAAACTCCCTGAGAAAGAACGCCGCCTCGGCCCGCACGGTGCGTGCGTTGAGGCATTGATGCCGTCGGAGGCGGTCGCTGGCGTATCGCCAGTACCACCGGGCATATTCGATCCCGAAGAAGTTGGTGTCCTTGCGCGTTGAGGCCTGTTCCAGAAGGAACGTGCCCTTGCCGATGCCGATTTCCAGTTCCACCGGGTTTG
>JAVQWE010000169.1:0-6243 GCA_033579175.1 Phycisphaerales bacterium
GAAGTTCAGCGCGGGGGAGAAGCTGGTTGCCGTCCCCCCGCCGGTGAGAATCATGCCGCTGTTGACGGTGAGCGTACTGCTGCCCGTGATCGAAACCCCCGGCATCAGCACCAGTGCGTTGATTGCCTGCGCCCCGGGGAGATTCTGCGAACTGCTCAACCGCAGGTTGCTCTGCGGAGTGGCGCCGCTGAAGGTATCCAGATACTCGGTTGCATCGTTCAGCGGTCGAAGCCCCCGCACGGCTTCGTACGTCAAGAGCGACGTGCCAAACGTCGCGGAAGAACTGCTCGCCCCGGAGGCATAGGGGAGAATGCTGATCGTCGTCGAACCGGGCGGCCCGCCGCCTCCTACCAGCGTCGGGGGGGAATTCAGCAGCAGACGCGAACCGGCGACCGATCCGAGGTTATCGCCCGCCAGGAACAACACCCCCTGATTCTGCCAGCTCAGTTGCTGCGAGGTAATCGTCAAACCTCCGGCGGGCGATTGCAACGTCATCCGCAGCGATCCCCCGTCGATGATCGTCGGGCCGTAGGTTTCCGACCCGTTACCGGAGAAAGCCAGCTCGCCCCCGCGGGCATGGATCACGGCCGAGTTACCGATCCGGTTCACAGGTGCGGCGCTGTTCGTCGTGGCCCGCAATGAGCCGTCCATGAGAATGGTCGAAACCTGGTTCATGTGCCCGGCGCTGTCGAATTGCACGGTTCCCCAGCGGATGTGCACCTGTCCGGTGTTGTTGTTGGGTCCGAGAAACGTTGCTTGTCCGCCGGAGCCGACGTCGAGGATGACAGAATTCCCGCTCTGCAACCCGGTGCTGACATTGACATTGCCTTCAAAGGCAAGCTGCTGCGCCACCGGACCCTGCGGAAGCTCAATGCCCCCGAGGAACTCCACCGTCCCGCTCGATCGCAGCCGCAGCCGCCCGCCCGGTTGCACGATCACCGGGGGCGCCGTGGCCACGGCCGAATCCACCAGCTCCACTTCGCCTTCCTCGACATTCAGCCCGGAAATCGCCAGCGGCCCGCTCAGCGTCAGCCGACCCGAACCGCGCTTGGTGAGGGTGGAATTGCTCACCCCCGGCGCCGCGGTGACGCTGCTGGAAAGCGTGGTGCCCCTTGCCGAATCGATGTGGGCATCCAGCGGATTGTGCAGCACCACCGGTGCGGCGATCTGCAAGGCATTGCTGCCCCGCGAATTGCGATGATGCAGCACGGAACTTTGCGTAATCGAGCCGGCGGGCAGAGTCCGGAAGTTCAGCAGGTTCTGCTGAGCGCTTCCGTTTCCATCGGCGACAATGCTCATCCCGCTGCCGGAGGGGTCGTTGACATCGACGGTGCCAACGGTGATGGGCGCGGTGATCAGTACGAACCGGTTTCGGGGGGAGTTGGTCGAAGGCATGAACAGCGCCCGATCCCCGGGACGATCGGGAACAATGCCCGGGACCACCGTGTCGTCGGCACTCCAGGCCTGCGGATTGGTCCACAGTGGAATGGTTCCCGAGACCTGATCCGTATCAAAGCGGGCCGTGGGAGGCGCTGCGCCAAGGTCGATCGCAACGGGTTCCAGAAGCGTGGGGGTTTCGTCATTGTTCACCTGGAACTCAAGCGTTCCACCGATGCGAAACTGCGTCCCCGCACCGAGGGAAGGCGCCGTAAGAAGCTTATTGAACGGCGTTGCGGGAACCTGCTGCGAAAAGCTGCCCGGACCGAAGTTGAACGTCGCCCCGGTTCCGAGCGTGCCCGTGCTGGTCAGAACGTTGCCGGCGCCATCTCGGAAACTCAGGCCCGAGATGATGAAAGCGCCCGTCCCCCCCGAGCCGATCACCCCCGCCACGGTGAGCGACAGGTATGCGGTTGCCGTCGGGCCGAAGCCGTTGGCGCCTATGTTCCAGCGAAGGTCGTTGAGGTCGATCCGCAGTCGCGAGGGGCTGGGCCAGACCTTGGCCGGATCACTCTCGGTGACCCCCGTGCCCGAGGCCAGCGTGAAGGTAGCCGTGGTGGAATTGGTGACGGTCGTGACCGTTCCGATCCCCTTGGTGTTGGCACCGGACGCACTGTCAGCAAACGTATGGCTGTACGCGCTGCTCATCGGAAGATTGAACGATCCGGCCGAACTGGCGCTATTGCCGTTCCGGAAATGGGTAAATGTGACACTGCCGGACTGGAAACTGATCTGCCCCAGACAGGTGGCTGCCCAGATGTGCGCAGCGGCGAGCAGCGCCAACGATGCTTTCGAGGGCTTGCGCAACATGCTCCTTCTCCTCCCAGGCGGTTTCGTAAGAGCGAAGATCCCTCCCGACGAAGGTTCCCGACACCAACCCCACAACCTGCGACGATGATACTGTGGCTCGGCCGGTCCCTGCACGGATTATTGGGTTTCACGGAAGGATTCGCTGTGGATGCCCGATCGGATGCGGCATTGCCCCCTTCTGAGCGCGCAACGGTGCCATCCACCGCCGGTTCATGGGGAGCCTCCCGGGCAATGGATCGAAGCAAATCCTTTTTCTGCCAGCACTTACGCGCGACGTCGCCGCCGCCACCCCGCACAGAGCGCCAGCAGAACTGCCCCGGAAGGCTCGGGAACGAATCCCTGGCCTCGGGTGAGCAGGGTCGGGGCAAGTGACTGGTTGAAATTGGCGGCGAGCAAGGAGAAGTCGGGCAGATCGGTCAATCCGTTGTAGTTGAAATCACCTTTGGCCCAATAGCTTGTGGTGTTGAAGTTCGAGGCAAGCAACGCAAAGTCCCTGATGTCCACCAGTGCATCGAGGTTGGCATCGCCGGGAAGCGTCAGCCGAACCAGGATCGTCGTTGCGTCAATCGGTTCCCCGAAAAAGCTGCTCGGAGCACCGAGATCGGGGGCGTGGGCAAATCCCAAGGCCCGGTTGGGCTGTCCACCCGCCACCGAACTGGCCAGACCTGCCCCGTTCCAGGCGCCCCCCGCAAAGCCGCTGGCCACCTGATGAGCCACGATCGAAAGCGGCGACGGGCCGGAATAGTCGAAGATCAGGGGGTCGTCGGTCAGATCCAGCCGCCCCGTCCAGGCGCCGGGTGCGCCGGCGATGGATAGCTGGTTCAACCGGCTCACGATCGTACCGTTGATGGTCGCCTGACCCTGCAGTTGCAGGGCATGCTCCCGCAGACCCGAGGCCATCAGATGTGCCCCCGGCGTGACCACTGTGCTCCCAGGCGTGATCAGCGGTCCACCGGCCGCCGCACCCTCGAACACTTTCACTCCGCCTCCGGTGATGTGGCTCAGCCCTTGGACATCGCGCAGGAAGATCGCGGTAGCCCCTGTGCTGACGCGCAGCTCCGTTCCAGCCTGGTTGGTGACATCTTCATAAAAGGTGGTCGTGCCGAAGCCGGTGATGATGGTCCTGGCCGGACTGCCCTGCGTAAAGGGCGCGAAAATCTCGCTGTTCCCGCCGCTGAGCGTGATCGAGGCGTTGTTCACCAGCGAGCCGGCGCGGATGGCGCCGCGGCCCTCGATCCGCCCGAGACTGTTGGTGAGCGTGGCCTGGCCGAGCTCCAGAGTGCCCCCGCCGAGCACGATCAGCCCTTCGTTCGGCTGCATCCCTCCCAGGAGGGTGACGCGCCGTCCACCGGCAATTTCTACGCGACCGGCACTGACGTTCGTCAGGGGTGAGACGATGTCCAGGTCGCCTGTGTCGGCGCGCAACGTCCCGCCGTTTTGAATCGGGTTGAGGATTCTGCCTGCGCCGCGGATCGTTCCACCGCTGTTGACGATCGTTCCGGCGCCACCGAGGCTCGCACCCGGGCCGTCAAGCTGGATCAGCCCGTTGTTGGTCAATTGTGCGGCAAGGAGCATGGTCGCGCCATCGACCACCCGCAGCATGCCACTGGCCGAATTGCCCGAAAGCCCTGCCAGCACCAGCGGCTGCACATGGTCAGCCACGATCAGGCCGCTGCTGACGTTCATGGCCGCCGAAACCTGCCCGAAGCCCCGGATCGAGCCGCTTGCGGCGTTGACTATCCCCCCGGCCAGCAAGCCTCCGGCAAGCTGAATCTGCCCGGAGTTGCTCAATCCCCCGCTGCTGTTGATCGATTCCGTCAGCCCTGCGGTGATCAGCCCGTTATTGACGGCTGGGGCGGAAACCACCAGCGGGCCTGTTGCATCCAGCAGGCCTTCGTTGGTGAAGGTTCCCACCGACTGGATCGTTCCCCGTGCCAGCATGACCGCCCCGATTTCGTTGACGATCGGGGAGTTGCCCGAGAGGACCCCGCCGGCCAGAACCAGTGTGCCGAAGTTATCGATTCCCTGCCCGTTGCCCGCCAGCGTCCGCCCGGAGCCAACCGTCAGGCTGGCGTGGTTGGCAACGCCGTCGCCAGCCACGAGGTTCCCTTGAAGGTGGAGGACGTTGTTGTTGATGATCCGTCCGGAAACGACCCCGGCCGTGAAGCTGAACGTGCCATGGTTGACGAAATCGCCGCTGAGCGTGCCACCGGTCTGCTCCACCAGGGTGGAGAACGGAAACCCGGCGTTGACCAGGAGTGTCCCACCGCTGATCAGCACTCGCGCGGCATTCAGGGCGCCCGAATTGGTTGCGAAGGTCCCACCGCTCAGGTCCAGCAGAGCCGTGTTGAGCGTTGCGCCGGCCAGGGTGACGGCCGCGGTTCCGGCTGTCTGCACCGACCCGCAGCTGGCGGTCCCGCCGGTGAGCAGCACCGTTCCTGCGCTCAAGAGCCCGTCGGAAACCGTCAGCAAGCCCCCGCTCTGGCTGAATGTGCTGCCGGCGTTGACCACGAAGCTGCCGGCGGTCAGCGTACCCGCGGAAAGCAGGTATCTCCCGGTAATCGTCCCGAGCGCCACTCCCCCGGAGACCACGGCGCTGCCTCCGGTCTGGGAAAACGTGCCCGCCGAACCACTGCCGATCGTCAGTGACCCGACATTCAGTTCGCCGCCGCTGAGCGAGTACGTTCCCGGCGAGCCCGTGGCGACGGAAACTCGCCCGGCCGAGACCATCCCGGCGCTGTGGAGTAACGTGCCGACATTCCCTGCACCAATCGAGATTGACCCGCACGTCAACGTCCCGCCGGAAACCGCGGTGGAGCCTCCCAGATCGGCATGGTTGCTGACGCTGATGGCCCGCGAAGACGGGATGCTGATCGACCCGCCAGCGAGGTTAGACAGCCCTGTGAGCGAAAACGTATCTGCGCTGTTGAGGGTGATGCTTCCGGAGTTATGAATCAAGTTGGCCGATCCGCTGTTGTACATGAGCTGGCCGGAGTTGTTCACAGAGTTGATGAATCCGCCGTTAAGGTTGATGCGCGTGGAGCTGGTGATCACCCCGCTGGTTTGCGAGAAGAATCCTCCCTCCTGCACCTCAATCGTGCCGGCACTGAGCGTACCCGTGCTGATGAGACAGGTTCCGGCCCCGACGCCGGGAGAGATCGTGATCGCCCCGGCAACGTTGACGACCGAGCTGCCGCTCTGCTGCACGAACCCGCTTCCTCCACCGCCTACGGACATGGATGCCGTCGTGAAGGAAGCGGCTCCGCTGAAGAGCAGGGTACCGACACTGCCGCTCTGGTTCCCGATGTTCGTGCCGAAGGTTGTGGTGTTCACGACCCCGCCCGACTGAGTCCAGGTGCCCGTCCCCAGAACACCCACGATGACCAGGCCCGTGATGCTCACCGTACCCCCGGAGATCGACGCCACCGCGCCGGCACCGGCGCTCACCCCGATCGACAGTCCCTGAAACCGTGCGTCGGCAACGCCAGACACGTTTAACACGGCGGTGCCGGCGGATGTGCCGAAGTTGGAAGTGGAGGTTGTCGCCGAAAAGCTCCCGCCCGACAGGTCGACGATCGACCCCCCCGCCACGACTACCCCCCCGACGCTGATGGTTCCACTCGTCTGGGCAAACTGCCCCCCGGAAACCGCGATCGCTGCGTTCGGGCCGCCAGCGTTCAGTACCCCGCCCGAAACCTGCACAATCGAGCTGGCCGGAACCGTCAGCGACGACAGGTTGGCCACCGTGAACGTTCCACTGGCAACGTTGATTCTCGTGTAACTGAACGGACCTCCCGCCGTGAACGTCCCCCCGCTCATCTGCACCGTGCCGACGGAGAGCGCTGAACCTCCAAGGCTGAATCGACCATTGCTCGCGATTTCCAGCATGCCAGACCCTGCACCGATGGTCAGGGTGCCGCTGTTGGCCGTCACAGTGCCACTGCCCGAACCCCCAACCACCATCGAACCTGTCTGGAACCTGCCGTTCCCCATCAC
>JAVQWE010000170.1:0-6203 GCA_033579175.1 Phycisphaerales bacterium
ATCATACATCCTGCCTCCCAAGGTGGCGCGGCAAGTCTTTTCCGCTCTGGCGAACCCGAACGAACGCCCCGGCGTAGCAAGGGAAGGTTTTTGGTTGCATATGCAACCAGTGTTATAACATGCATCTGGCGGCGCAGGGTGCCGTTCGTTCGCCCCGCCGCCCACTGAGAAGCTACGGAGGCCCGGCATGATTCGCATCATTCGATCCTCTGAACGCCACCACCGGAATTCTGGCTGGCTCGATGCCCGCTGGCACTTTTCGTTTTCTGATTACTACGATCCGGAGAACCGCAACTGGGGACCGCTGCGGGTCTTCAACGACGACATGATCGCCGGCGGCGGCGGCTTTGATCCCCACCCGCATCGGGACATGGAAATCATCAGCTACATTGTCTCCGGTGCCTTACGCCACACGGATTCGATGGGGAACGATCATGTCAGCTCGCGCGGGGGAGTGCAGGTCATGAGTGCCGGCAGGGGCATCGTGCACAGCGAATACAACGCTTCCGATACCGACCCGGTGCGGCTCCTGCAGATCTGGATTCTTCCGCGCCGGCGGGGCCAGACCCCGCGCTGGGCACAGAAGTCATTTGAGCGCGAGCTGCAATCCGGTCAGTGGACGCCTGTCGTTTCCGATGGCTCCGTCGTCGGTACGCTTGCCGTCGATCAGGATGCGTTGCTTCTGGCGGCGCGACCGCTGGCCGGAAGCACGCTGCGCCACTCGGTTCGGCCCGGTCGGCGCGCCTATGCTTTCGTCGTGGAAGGGAAGATCGACCTGAACGGTCAGCGATTGTCGGCGGGCGATCAGGCACGGATCGTCGACGAGACGGAGCTTCAGATCGAAACGCCGGTTGATTCGGAGCTGGTGCTGCTCGATCTGCCCAGTTGATCCCCGCGCGAGGCACGTGTGCAGGGGACAGGCGGTCGGGCCTGGTTCCGGGCGATGGCTCCCGAAAGGTTGACAAGCGAGTTTCAAGCTTCATTCTCATTGATGGAGGTTCACCCCATGCGAAGGGTCACATATTTCGCCGCTGCATTTGCTGCAATGTATCTGGTTTCCCTGGCCGGCGCGGCCGAGCAATTCAAGCTCGATCCGGTGCATTCCTCGCTGTTGTTCCGTGTAAAGCACCTGGGCGTCAGCTACACGTGGGGGTCCATCAATCAGCCAGAGGGCACCATCGTCTGGGACTCAGCCGACCCGACCCGCAGCAGCTTCCACGTCACTGCCAATGCTGCGAACATCGATACGGCCAATGCCAAGCGCGATCAGCACCTGAAAAGCCCTGACTTCTTTGATGCCAAGCAGTTTCCAACTCTCTCGTTCAAGAGCACGTCGGTGAAGGCTCTGGAGGGCAACAAGTATGAGGTAAGCGGCGAATTGACCATCCGTGGCCAGACCCGTCCGGTTTCGGTGGTGCTGGAACATGTTGGTACCGTCACCAATGAGCGTGGCACCAAAACCGGTTTCGACGGCAGTTTCACCATCAATCGGCACGATTTTGGTGTGTCGTACGGTGCCGGGTCGATCGGCGACGAAGTCACGATTATCGTTGCCATCGAAGCCGACAAAGTCTGAGCGGGCAGAGCCGGTGGATCGACCGATCCGTCTCCCGCTGCCGTGGGCGACGCTTCACCCTCAACCGGGTGGCGAGGGATGATTACAGGTGGCGGGTCGCGATGACACTCTGGGAACTGATTGACGAGATTCCGCTCTCCTCGGCGGAGCTTGTTTATTCGGTGGTGTGCCCGGCGCTGATCACGCTGAGCATCCTCGGACTCGCTCGCCTTTTTCCTATGCGAGGCGCTGGCTGGGCCGTGCCGGTAGCGATCGCCGTGGCGTTCGCGGTGAGTTATCGGCTGATCAACAACGCTGCGGCGGCATTTCCTCCGGCCAGCGCCGGGGACTGGATTTTCGCCCTGGCTCTGCCGATCGGGATTGCCGGAGCCATCCCGGGCCTCTTCCGGCTGGCGGGCGTCGCCCGAATGGTTTTCGCAGCGGTTGTGTTGGGCGCGACGATGTTCTGCCTGATGCAGCCGGCGGCGGCGACTCGAAATCCGGGTGAATGGTGGTTGCTCTGGGCACTCAACGCCGGCGTTCTGATCGTATGCTTCGTGGCGGCGGATGCAGCCGTGCGCAACGACCATACCTTGCTGAGCATGATCGGCCTGGCGGGCATTCTGGCCGGGGCCTGTCTGCTGATTCAGATGTCAGGATCGATCAAGTGGTCGCTTCAGGCAGGTTCGGCGGTCGCGGCCGGGTTTACCAGCATTCTGGCGATCTGGCTGGGCTTCCCCCGGCAAGCCGTGGCCGGAGGGCTGGTGTTACCGCTCCTTTGCCTTGTCGGGGGCCTGCTGGCCGTTTCGATCGAGCCACTGTTCATGTACGTGAAGGTGCACCATGCTTTGCTGATCGCTTCTGGGGTTCCCTTACTGGGAGCAGCGCGATTTTTGCGCGTGGGACCGACTCGGCCGTGGCTGGGGGTGGTGATTCGTCTGGGTCTTCCCTGCCTGCCGGTGTTGCTCGCCTTGGTGCTGGCCGGAGCACAGGCTCTGGCGGACCTCCGAGATTCCGGCCCGTCGGCAGGGGACTATCTGGAGGACTGAATTCCCCGCGGCCGCGGGACCGACCCGGTTGCACCGGCGGTGACTGCCTCGACGCAGGCGCGCACGCAGTCCAAGTCGCTGGGATCATGCTTTCCAACGTTCAGCCTCTTGCGCCAGGGTCGCCGGGAAACCCAGGCCCATTGGCGCAGATCGTCGAGGATGCTTGCGAGCCACGACATACTTTCCTGATCGGACGCCTCCGGGATGTTCCTGAATTATTGTTCGTTGCCCCCGTGGCGAGCCTTGACGGCCGCGAGAAACAGCACAACCCCGAGTGCCGCCGCGACAGCCAGAAGGGTGTCTGTCGCGCGCGATCGGCCGGGTCGCCTGCCTGAAAAGCCCTCGATCGCCTCGTAGCCGCAGGCGACTCCCACAGCCAGAAAACTGAACGTGAGCCGGGCAAGCCAACGCTTCATAGGTTCCTCAGCGGCTGGAACGCGCCTGCTCCAGTCCGGTCTTTGCCTGCTGGAGGTCGCGATTGAGCGCCAGCGCCCGTTCAAAGGCCCGGATCGCCCCCGGACGCGCCCCAAGCCGCAGTTGTGCCCATCCGAAATTGGCCCAAGCCTCGGCCGATTCGGGTCGAGCAGCGACCGCGACGGAAAACTGCTCCGCCGCCTCCCGGAAATGTCCCAGCTTCATCAGGATGTTTCCGAGGTTATAGCGGGCTTCAAAGTTGTTCGGATCGGCTTCAATTGCAGCCAGATAGTGTTGATAAGCCTCGTCGGGTCTCCCGGTATCTTCACAAAGGATCGCCAGCAGCACCAATGCGGGGGCGTAGTCCGGCCGAATGGCCAGCGCTTCTCGATAGAATCGTTCACCAGCCGCGGCATCACCGCGGTGATAGAACGCAATTCGTCCCAGAGCCAGGGTCGCATCCAGATACACGGAGCTGTTCTTGCGATTGCGGGCGGCGAGGTCCCGGGCCCGGGCAAAGGCATCGGCGGCCTTTTCCCATTGGGCTTCGGAGGCATAAATCGCTCCGATGTTGTACCAGGTGTCTCCCACGTGCGGGGCAAGCTCCAGCGCGCGCATGTGGGCTTCTTTGGACCGCTGGATGTCTCCGGCGTCGTGCAAGGCTTTGCCGAGGTTGGTGAACGCCACCCAGCTCCGGGGGCTCTTGACGGCGGTATCCTGCCACAGTGTCAGGGGGCTTCTGTAGACGCCGGCTTGTCGAAATGTCAGGGTTGCCAGGATGGTACCGATCAAGCCGGTCACGAGCCCATTTGCGACGACTGAGGCTCGATCTCGCCCCAGCCATAGCGTCGCCTGATTGATGGCTGCCGCCCCGAGCGTCGTGAGGGCAACGCTCGCCAGGTGCTGAAAGTGATCAGCCACGAAAGAGTATCGATGCGGATAGACGTTGAAGTACCCCAATGCCGGAAACAGGGTGCCACCGAACAGCAGCACCGCCGCCAGCGGACCGCGCCCGATTCGCTGGCGGAGCAGGAGCAATCCGAGAATCAGCAGGAATGCGGTGATTACATAACTCCACTGCCGCCAATCACTTACATCGATCGACCACCGGTCATACATGAACGCAAGGGGATACGGCCAGAGAAGTTTTCCGGCGTAGAACCACAGGGCCTTGGCGGCGATGATCGTGCGCGCTGCAAGCTCGCCGTACCACGTCGGGGAGTAATCCCATTCCGCGCCGATGGCCCCGACGTGGTGACGTTCCAGATACGCCGTGATCAGGCCCATGACCACCCCGGCCGCGAAGAACGGCAGAAGTGGCAGGACATCGCGCCGGGTTACTCGACCGGATTTCCACCAGAGAACCACCAGCATCGCGGCTGGGAACGTCGCCGTGACGGTTTTCGAGAGCAGGGCCGCGAGGAACAGGCCAAGAGCAAGCCAGTACCCCGCCGGTGCGTCCGATCCGAGGGATCGGCGGCTGGAAAGGCCGCCAGAAATGCCGGAAGGACCGTCGCGTGGAGGATCAGCGTCGGATCGACTTCCGTCGATCTGACCCCCATGGCTCCAACTCCAATAGGTAAGGAAGGCGGCGATGTAGAACAGCCCGCTGAGGGTGTTCTTGCGCTCTGTGATCCATGCGACCGATTCAACATGCACCGGATGAAGCGCAAAGACCACCGCTGCCAGATAGGCTCCGGGAACCTCCAACGTTCGCAGCAATTTCCATAAGAGAAGCGCGGTTGCGATGTGCAGAAGCAGGTTGTTGACGCGAAAGACCAGCGGGTTCAGGCCGAACAACTGATACTCCAGCCAATAGCTGGTGTGTACCATCGGATACCACTGGGGGAGGGAGAAAATGCTCGTCCAGATCCACCACAGACCCCGAAGATTCCGCAGGGCCAGATTGTTCACCACATAATCCGGATCATCCCAGAGAAATCCCCCGCCGAGCGACGGCCAATAGGCAACGATCGTTCCGGCAATGAGAAGCAAGGCCAGCAGCAGAACTCGACCCCCGCTGGACCGATGCACGCGCTGTGCACGACGTGATTCCTCCGGGCGTTGCCGATTCATGGGGCGCTGCTACTATCGTCAAGAGGCGCGAACGCGCCAAACACGGCATGGAGCGGCAAAACAGGCACTTCCGTCCCGCTGGTGGTCGGCTCTCAGGCTGGCTTCGGGTCGTTTTCGGAACGGCGTTACTGCTGGCTCCGGCCGTACGTGCGGACACGCCAGAGGTTGAGCTTGCCCGCCGGATCGTTCAAGCCAGTGGAGGAGACGTGTGGCCGAGCGTCACCCGCCTCCGATTTACGTTCAACGTGGAAATGGATGGCCAGTTGAAGACCTCCGCCCGACACGATTGGAACGTGAAAACCGGGGTGGACACGATCACGCAGGGTGACAAATCGATCTCTACCAATGTTTACGAACAGAAGGAACGTCAGGGCGACGAGAAAGCCGCCTTTCAGCGGTGGACGAACGACACCTACTGGCTGCTGATGCCGCTGAAACTGCTGGACGCGGGGGTCCGGCTCGGCCCTCTGATAACGACGCGCGACCTGCCCCCAAGCCGGGGTCGAATGACGATCAGCTTTGAAAACGTCGGGCTGACTCCCGGTGATCAGTACGATCTTTCAATTGATCTGAAGGAAAACCGGATCGACCACTGGATTTATCGCCCGAACCCCCAAACCAGCCGCGGTTTTACCTGGGAGAAGTATCAGAACTTCAACGGGCTGATCCTTTCTACGGAGCACAGGTCGGATGACGGCAGGGTACGGATTTACTTCACGGATATCGAAGTCGAACGTGAACGTGAATAAGCAGCCACGGGTCCCCACGGACCGCCGCGTCCGGTCCCTCCCGAGCACCCGGCTGCTGCCCTGAACTCTCCGGATGCTCTTTACCCAGATTCACTGTCTTTCCCATTTTCTCAGGATTGAATGCCCAAAGGGATTGTCATCGGAGCAGGCTTCGGCGGAATCGCCGCGGCGCTGCGCCTGCGCGCCAAGGGATACGACGTCACCCTGATTGACAAGCAGGATCGGCTCGGTGGCAGGGCATACGTATATCACCGAAACGGCTTCGTCTTCGACGCCGGCCCCACCGTCATTACTGCCCCGTTCCTTCTCGATGAGCTTTTCGAGCTGTTTGGCAGAAAACGGCAGGATTACGTGCGTTTC
>JAVQWE010000171.1:0-6197 GCA_033579175.1 Phycisphaerales bacterium
GACCCACTTGCGCCGTTGCCGGCGACGGCATCAGCCATGCGGCGGCGGCCGCGGCCGAACCTTTGAGCAATGCCCGTCGGCTGATCCCGCGGGTGCGATTGGGCCAGCCTTTCTGCCGTCCGATCGAAAAGAGCTTGCGGATCATCTGCGGCATGGCTTGATCCTCTCCGGCCTTTCTCATTCTGCACACTTCGGATTGCCCTGTCACGCGCAAACCCCGCCGATCAAGGCGAAGCGAGCAACCCGTCAACCCCCCGGACCCCGCCGGGCGACATCAGCGGGCGGGTAATCTTGGTGCCGGTCGGGCCAAAGTACTGGGTTTGCCAGAGCCGTTCTTCAGCGCTTGACACCCGATTCTGACTCGAAACCGACGGGCGCGGGCTCAACCCCCCGAATCCGCCAAGAGGTATGTGGACTGCTGAGGCGACCGGGGGGCATCGACAAATGGCGGGTTCTTGCGAAGATTATGCATCGTTCCTCAGGCCGCACGGCCTTGCGGAGGGAACAGGCGCCCCGTCGGCGTCATCGCAGGAGCGCAAGTTGGCACTGTGGTTCTGGCTGAAGCGACCCCGGCTGGCCGTTGCCCGAGTGCGTTACTGGCTTTGGGAAAAGGCCAATCCCGACAAGCCTTGGATGTGCCCGGGGACGGTCCGGTTCTGCCAGACCCATCTATCCAAGTCGATGTCTGCAATCGAGTTTGGTAGCGGGCGTAGCACTCGCTGGTTTGCCGAGCGGGTCGGCCGCCTGATCAGCATTGAACACAACCCTCAGTGGTACGCTCAGGTGCAAAAGCAACTGGAGGAAGTCAAGAACGTGGATTACAGGCTCATTCCGCTGAACCATCCGGAATCGGAACCGGAACGAGCAGAGTATTCGCCTGTGCCCGACTACGTCGCCATAGCCGACGCGCTGGCCGATCGGAGCATTGATTTTGCCGTTGTGGACGGACACTACCGCACCCATTGTGTGCGGCACCTGATTCCCAAGATCGCTGCCGGGGGTTATCTGCTGGTGGACGACATCAACCTCTGGCCTTCGCCACAGGCCCTCCCCGTGCCCGCCCACTGGCCCATCGTCGACGACAGCACCAATGGGATCAAGCGTTGCATCATCTGGCAGGCCGCTGACGCCGACCCCTCCAGGAACAGCCGGGGCTGAGCCGTCTCCGGAGGCTCATTCCGCCCCCTGGAATTGACTGCAGATCAAGCCCGAACACCCTTCTCCGTATGTTTTGCGGTCGACGGTTGTTCCCGCGGACTCCCTTGGCCACAAGGACCGACCGGATACCCACGCGCTTTCACGCAAGTCAAGAATCCGATGGAAAGATTCGGCCGCGGGGCAACAGCGCGCCTACGATGTCGCATGGAACAACGGATTCTCGGAAAGACCAACCTTTCGGTTTCGATCCTGGGGCTTGGCACTGCGCCACTGGCGTATCTCGGAATCGACGAACGCCCGGCCACCGAACTGGTGGAAGCCATGCTCGACGCAGGGGTGAACGTGCTCGACACCGCGGCGATGTACCCCGGTAGCGAGGCATTTATTGGCCGGCGGCTGGCACACCGTCGGAAGGACTTCCTGCTGATCAGCAAATGCGGCACGAAGGTCGAGGGGATTGACGCCCCGCCATGGAGCCCTGAGCTGATCTCCCGGACGGTCGATCGCGCGCTGCAATTGACCCGGGCCGGCGTGATCGACGTCATGCTGCTGCACTCCTGCGATCTGAAGACGCTGCAACGGGGGGAAGCGCTGGATGCCCTGCGCGGCGCTCAAAAGGCGGGGAAAGTCCGCTTCCTGGGCTATTCGGGCGACAACGAAGCCGCCGCCTACGCGGCTTCCATCGCGGATGTGGCGGTGATCGAAGCCAGCATCAACATCGTCGATCAGGCGAACCTTCAGACGGTTCTGCCGCTGGCGCAACAGAACCACGTGGGCATCATTGCCAAGCGTCCCATCGCGAACGCCGCCTGGAAGGACCTGTCCCGACAGCCTGGGCTCTACAAGTCTTATGCGAAGGATTACACACAGCGGTTCGCGCAGCTGGGCCTGTCTCCGCAGGACCTTGGCTTTGCCGGCGACGGCGCCTGGCCCGAAATCGCCATCCGCTTCACCCTTTCGTTCCCGCAAGTGAGCTCGGCCGTGATCGGAACTACCAGCCTCGAAAACGCCCGTGCCAACTTCGGCTACGTGAAGAAGGGCCCGCTTCCGCCGGCAACAGTAGAGCGGATTCGTGCCGCTTTCCGCTCGGCCGACCCGAACGGCTCGTGGAAGGGCCTGACTTGAGCCTTGGATGAGGGCTGAGCCCAGGCATTGGAGCTTGCCAGAGCGGCCAGACCGCGGCTCAGGTCGCCATTGCCGGTTTGAGGGGGTCGACGAGAGCGTACTGCGTGCGGCGATGGAGGCCGTGTTGCAGACTGGAATCTGTCGAGGCCGCCTGCCGGAAACTGGCTTCGGCGTGCCGAATGGTTATACTTGCTGTCGCCCGGAGAGGTGGCAGAGCGGCTGAATGCGCTGGTTTGCTAAACCGGTCTACGGGGTCAAACCCGTAGCGAGGGTTCGAATCCCTCCCTCTCCGTTGATCCTGCCTCGAATTTGATTCCCTGGGAACAAGCCCCGTTCGTTTTCACGCGGGACTGCTGAGCGTGGCCCGGCGGTCAGGCCTGTTGAGGGGCGGGCCGGGCGGCCAAGGCCTTGCGAACTTCCCCGACCAGTTGCTCGACCCGGAACGGCTTGAACAGCACGGCCTGCAGACCTTCCTGGCTGGCCCGGACAATGCAATGGTTCGGGTCATAGCCAAACCCGGTCATCAGAATCACCGGCGTGCTGGCGTTGCGTTTTCGCACGGCCGCGAAAACGTCGTAGCCGCTCTTGTCGGGCATCTTGATGTCGCTGATCACCAGATCGAAGTCCCCCGATTCGATCCTGGCCACGGCCTCGACGCCGCTGGCGGCGGCCGTCACGGTGGCCCCGTATTTTCGCAGCACGTCGTGGATGGTGTTGCGGATGTCGCTCGAGTCGTCGGCAACCAGAATTTGCGCCCCGGCGAGAACCGGATCGGCCGCCGCCTTCACTTCGCCGGCCCCAAGCACGATCTGCGGACCTTCGGCAACGTGCGCCAGGGCTTTGCGGATCAGGTTGACATTGTCCAGAACGCCCTGAAGCTTGCCGCGCAGGTCATCCCGGCCGACGTATTCTTCCATCAACCCGGCAATGTCGACGGAAATGTCATTCAAAGGTCCGGCAACTTCTGCACAGACGTCATCGGCGACCTTGTGGGCCGTGCCCACGCGCTCCACCACCAGCAGATTCAGGATGTTCAGGGCGATGGCCACATATCTGCCGAAGATTTCGGCGAACTGCCGGTCATCCTCGTTGAACGCGGCCCGCTGGCGGCTTTCAATGTTGAAGACCCCGATCACCTTGTCATGCAGGCGCAAGGGCACGGTCAGGCTGGATCGGGCAGCGTCCAGCCCTTGGACGTACCGGGGATCGCGCTCCACATCGGGGCAGATGTAGCTTCGTCCCGTGGCCGCCACGTAGCCGCTGATCCCGTTGCCCTCGGCTTCTGCGAACAGGTCGATGTTGAGCGCTTCGGGCGGAAGTCCTTGTGCGATAACGACTTCCAGCTTGCGGGTCTTCCGATCCAGCACCCGGATGGCAAAGTGATCAAAGTGCATCAGGTCGCGGGTGAAGCTGATGATCTTCTCCTCCAGCAGCTTCAACCGGTCGGCCATGTTCAGTTTGGCGATCGATTCCCCCTCAAGCTTGACCAGCTCGCGGCCGGCTTTATCGATGGCGTCAATTTTCTGCTGCAGTCGTCGGGGGCCGGTGGCATCCCAGACGACGGCCACGATCTGCACAATCTGCCCCCCGGGGGAGACCACCGGTGAGGCAATCATTTCAAGAAATTGCTGTTCCTCGATGTTCAGGCTGTATCGTTTGGAGCGGGAAGGGGGGGGGGGGGAATCCGGAGCGGTGGGAGACATCTGGGTGGTGAACAGTCCAAACGCCTCCTGACAGACCCGTCGAATCTTCTCGTGAACCCTCGGCGGCCAGGCCTGCATTTTCTTGTTCATCCAGTTGCAGCGCCCTTCGCCATCCACGATGCACACGCCCTCGCCAATCGTGTTCAGGATGAGGTTGGCCTGCTGGCTGACCAAGGCCCGTTCCAAGGGCAGAAAATCGCCTGAATCCGTAAAAACGGCCGAAAAATGATCGTTGCGCAACAGCTCAATGGCGTGTTCTATCGAATCAATCTCGACGACCGGACACTGTGTCCGCAGGGCATCGATCAGGGGTCGGTTGACCTTATCGTGACCGGTAAGGACGAGCACCTTGGCGGGGGAATCAGGCACGGGCACGCTTAACCGTTTTACTGGATGATAGTTGCGCCGGCGTTACCCCGTCAATGTTAATCTTCGAAAACGAACAATGCGAGGAATTCCGAATTTCTCCAATTTTACCCCTTCCAGAAATTTCCGAATGCGCGCACACTAAACGGGGTTCCTCCCCGTTTCACCGTGGGGAAGGACGCTCAGCCAGGGAAGACAGGCAACCGGGGCGTCGTTGGAGGTGTGCATGTCGCGTCGGGCGCGCAGACTGGCTTGGGCGGCTGTGTTCTCGTTGGGTCTGGCTGGCGGGGCGGGGTTCGGCCAAACCTGGATTCCCACCGGCGGGAGTTGGAGCGACAGCTCCAAATGGACGTCCATACCATCCCCATCGCCGGGAACCACACTGGTGTTCCCGATGTTAGGGTCTGGTTCGCTGTCCTACACCTCCACCAACGACCTTCCGGGCCCGTTTACCGTAAATCACATGGCTTTCCAGGGGGTTGCCGGCGGCTCGATTGTGGTCGGGGCCGGGGGATTCGCCAGCATGCGATTCGACGGGGTCACCCCGGCGGTGAGCGTCAGCACCGGCGGGAGCGTTCGATTCGACGCCCGAATCAGCTCCACCGCTCCGCTGACCGCCGCGCCCGCGCCGGGCGGGACGATCGCCTTCGCCGGCCCCTTACGTCTGCCAAGCGGCCTGACGATCAGCCCGTCGGCCGGTGGCGCTGTCGGTCTGCTGGCAGAGAATCGCATTTCCGGGGTGGTTTCCGTCACCGGGGCAGGAATCAACCTCGGAACGGTCGATTCACTCGGCACGGCATCTCTTGTGGCCAATGGGGCGTCGTTGTCGCTCGGATCGGCAACTTTTGCCACATCCCCCGCTCGTCCGCCTTTCCTGGCGAATCACATTTCCATCGTCGGGGGTGATCTGAAGCTCGGGGACCACCGTTCGTTCACCCTCACCGGGAACATCAGCGGCACCGGCGGCATCGCGCTGGCGCCATCGGCTCTGACGATCGGAACCTGGACCCTCGCCGGAAGCAACACGTTCACCGGCACGATCACCGTCAATCAGGCCCCGGGGAGCGTCAGCCCGATTCTGAATATGCTGGCGTTCGACGGTCCCGCCGCCATCGGCAATGCCGCCCACGTCAAGCTCAATGGCGGCGGCGCCGCCGTCGGATTTCTCGGCCGAGGCACACCCTACGCCGTCAACCAGAACCTGACGATCGCCAACGGCGGGGGTATCGGCGTGTTTGAGCGTGGGGGCAGGGCTGAAATCACCTATGCCGGCAACGTTTCTGGTGATTCAGGTCTGACGCGGCTCGGCGAGGGAATTCTCACCCTCACGGGCAACAACACCTTCACCGGGGGACTTACCCTGACCGGGGGCATCACCCGCGCTTCGGCAGATTCTCAACTCGGCGCCGCCGGTGGAACCCTCCACCTCGCCGGGGGTGCCTTGGTGCTGTCAAGCGGATTCTCCCCCTCGACGGCGCGCCCGCTGATCGCCGGCATGCCCGCCGGAACCTTCCACAACGAAGGCAACCTCACCTGGGCCGGGGCGATTCTGAACAACGGAACCATCCCCGGCGGGTTGATCAAGGACGGCCCGGGACATCTCACCGTCACCAACAACACCAACAGCGTCGGCAGTTTCACGATCCAGGCCGGCACGGTCACCGCCAGCGGGGTCGGGGGACGGGTCGTGGCAACCACCACGTTGACCATCAATCAGGGTGGCGCCCTGGTGCTGGATAACTCGCAGGCACATGCTGCCCGGATCAGCGGCACCGGCTCGGTGTCCCTCCGCGGAGCGACCTTCCGGCTGGTGGGCAATGCCACGATCAATTCCAACGCCACCAC
>JAVQWE010000172.1:0-6168 GCA_033579175.1 Phycisphaerales bacterium
CGGGTATCCCGGGCTGGCCATTACGCTCCCGAACGACATCGACGGGGATTTCCACGGCGCCTTTGAAACCGGCGACTACAACATGCGCGTCGCCGGCCTGATTGACATCGCTCAGGAAAAGAATCACCAGTTCATCCGCAACCCCGTCACGCCGGGGCATCCGGACAACATCCCCGCGGGCACGGTTCCCGCGTTCGGTCGGCTGGCCAACGTGCCCACGCCCGCCAACCGCCGGTTCTACCCGGATCGTGATGTGGCTCCCGCGCGCCTGTTGTTTGACCCGACCACCGGGGAACAGAACATTCCCGTGTGGGATTTTTCCCCCAACAGCGGTGTCACCGGCGATCCTGTCAAGGAAAACGCTCTGGGCTACCTGATGCGGAATACCCAGTGGCTGATTCAGGAAATCGGTGTCGATGGCTTCCGCATCGACGCGCAGAAGCACATGCCGCCGTGGGTCATGAACTATCTCGACCGCGCGGTCTACCGCGCCAACCCGCGCAAGCGGCTCGACGGCAGCACCAGCCATGTCTTTTCGTTCGGCGAAGTGTTCGACGGCAACAGGGCGCTGCTCCAGTCCTACATCCGCAAGGACATCAACGACAACGACCCCGGCCGCATCGGCGGGAATCGCGACGTGCTCGATTTCCCGCTCTATTTTGCGATGCGCGACAACCTTACCGCCAACGGCCTGCAGAACGACTGGCGCAACATCGTCAACGCCAGTCAGGACGTGCAGGATGACGGCCTGGCGAACAATGGCAGTCAAGGTGTGGCGTTTGCGCAGAACCACGATGCGGGAAACGGCCAGCCGCACCTGGGCAACGTGGCCCACGCCTACATGCTCATGCGTCCCGGGAATGCGCTGGTCTACTTCAATGCCAAGGAATTCGGCCAGAACCGCAGTTTCCCCACAGACGGCCGGGGAGACGCCCTCGGCGGGCTGTATGGCGATCGCATCACGACGCTGGTGAACATCCGCAACACCCACGGACGCGGGAACTACCTTGACCGCACCCCCGCAGCCGACCGCAAGGAAATGCTCATCTTCGAGCGGGAGAAGAGCGCTCTGGTTGTTCTGAGCAATCGCGGCGATGGCGGCTTCGACAGTCGCACCATCACCACTGCCTTTCCTGCTGGTACACCTCTGATCGAGCTGACCGGCAACGCGGCCGACCCGGTGGTTGACCCCTTCAACGATTTTCCCGAGCTGCTGGTGGTCAACGCCAACGGAACCGTGAATCTGCGGGTACCGCGGAACAAGGCCCCCGGTGCCAGCGGTGCAACCCACAACCGCGGTTATTTCATTTACGGCCTGGCCACACCGCAGGGCACGCTGTCATTTTCGAATGTCAGCCAGATCATCCCGGGTGAAACTCCCACAACGCTCACCAACGGCACGGCGCGGCTCAGCAGCATGCCGGTAATCTCCTCCGATCAGTTCAACGTTACCCTCACCACGAACGCAGTGACCTTGCTGGGTGTGCACCGCGACCGCCCCGCAGACGGCGACAGGGCGTTGCTTCGCGTCAACGGTGGGATCGACCTGAACGGCAACGGCGTCGTCGATCACGTCAACCCCAATTCCACCAGTTACGGGTTTGAGGAATTCGTCACCACCAACAGTCCGGGCTATCACAACGCCGACGGGAACGGACTGTACGTGCAGACCATCGATGCCACCACGCTTCCGGAGGGGATGAATTTCGTTACCGTTCGCGCCTATCGCCAACGGAGCGACGGCGGGCCGGCGGTATTCCGCGACTTCCGCCGGACGATTTACGTCGATCGCCTCAACCCCGTCGCCAGCATCGCCAGTTTTGCCCCGTGGGATCCGGCACATCCCCAGAACCGCGATCTGGTGGTCCGCAGCGACGACAAGACTGCCGACAAAGTCCATGTTTTCCTCAACCTGCCAACTGCGGTGAGCGACGCGACGATCCTTTCCTGGGTTAGCCAGGGGAACCGGGCCGGCGACTACGACCGCGATCTGTTCAAGTATGGCTTTTTCAACGTGCAAAGCGGAAACAACGTCGCCACCGTCGTAACTTATGAAGTCACAGGACGTTACAACATCCAGCGGTTCCCCGGCATCTTCGTGCCCAACGGACGGGGACTGGGTCTGGGAGATGTGAACGGCGACGGCACTTACACGACCTCCGATGTGGCCAATGTCTCTGGAGCCTTCGAGCAAGTGCTCTACAGCCAGAATACCCAGTTTAACCCGGCTGCCGATCTGAACGCCGATGGTCGGGTGGACAACCTCGATCTATTTGCCCTGCCAGCACTCTATGCATCGGTCAATGCCCCGCAGGCGGTTCGTGCGGAAACCCGGGCGATGGTTGTTCGCAGGGGCAACATCAATCAGACCGGTGGCAGCGATGCAGCCGACATTGATTTCCTCTTCGGCCGCATCGGAGCAGGTGGCAACATCTGGTACGAAGACCTGAACGTGGACGGCGCCGTGACCACCGCCGACGTCGACACCCTCGTCCGGACGATCTTCCTCACCGAATATGGGGATGTGACGCTGGATCGGGCCGTCGATCTGGCGGATTTCTCGATTCTCGCTGCCCATTTCAACCTGCCCTCAGGCTGGGCCGGTGGCAATTTCAACGGCGACGGCCTGGTGGATCTGGCCGACTTCGCCGTTCTGGCCTCCAACTTCAATTTCGTGAGCACGGCCGAATTCCATCTGCCGCCCGGTGCTCTGGTGAACCGCGGCGTGGTGCCGGAACCGGCCCTTGGAGCGATCGTCGCTGTTGCTGCCCTGGCTTGGCGGTCGCGGAGCCTCTGGCGTCCGGCAGCGTGAGCGTTCCGGCGTTGGGACGCGCGGGTTTCCCTACCGGGCCAGCAGGGTTCCCGGTCGCACAGAAATCTGAGGATTTCGCAAGGACCTGAAGATGCGGTTTCATCGGTGTCTTTGTGCCTTCTGGGTTGCCCTCAGCTGCGCGGTGGTTTCCCCAGCGCAACAGACTTCCCCCCCGGTGATCCTGCAGTGGTTTGAATCAAGCTGGTACAACATCGACCGCCGCGCCGCCGATTTCCACGCCGCCGGCTACGGTGCTCTCTGGACACCGCCTCCCGGGCGGGCGATCTATCTGCCGCAGGGTGGAGGGATCGGCTACGATCCTTACGATCGCTTCGACCTCGGAAAACCTCGCGATCCCACGCTCTATGGCACTGAAAACGGATACAAGGCGCTGGTCCGACGGATTCGCCAGCTCGGGGGGAGTGTCTACGTCGATTACGTGCATCATCACGTCGGGTCATTCGACCTGGCGTTGAACGGCTACACCTATCCCCCAGCCCTGATCAATCAGGGCGCGCCCTATCTTCAGGACCGCTCAGACTACCCCGGCTTTGAGCTGAGCGACCCGAACAACCCCGTCACCTCCCCGTTCCACCGCGATACGTACGCCGACCTGTACGGCTCCAACCAGCATCTGCGGCCGTTCGGCGACGTGTATGAATACTGGTTCCGGCTGGGTGAAAACCTGGTGACGATCGACCTGACCAGCCAGCGGTCGTTCGTTCGCAACCCCATTCCCGGGCACGGGCAGAACATCCGCCAGTCGACTGCCAACTGGGCGATCCCGACCGCAACGATCCTTCCCAGCGGGCTGGTGGGGGCTGACACAAAGCCCCGTCAGGCGAACGTTCCGGACCTCAACAACCGGCGGTTTTATCCGGATCAGGCGTTGTCGCGCACGGTGATTGATCGTGGTGTGGCCTACACGGTTCACGATTTCAACCTGGCCGATCCGTCGGCAGGGGATCCGGTAGCGGAAACGACCCTCGGATACATGCAGCGTTACGCGCAGTGGATGTCGCAGGTGATCGGTGTGGACGGACTGCGCATCGACGCCGCACGGCATGTCCCGCTGGGCGTTTTCAATCCGGTGTATAACCCCAATTCGCTGAATGTGCCGCTGGAAATCGACCGCGCCACCGCCTTTGGCACGAGCAATCGCTTCAATCTCGATGGGACCCGTCGGAATGCGTTCAACTTTCAGGAAATCTTCCATTACGACTCCAATTTCCTCAAAGGCTTCATCCGCAAGAGCCAGCAGCCCGGAGACACGGTCCACCCCAACCGTGATGTGCTGGATTTCAGCCTGTGGGTGGCCATGGCCCAGAACATGACCGGCAACGGCCTGGTGAACGACTGGTTCAACATCCGCTCGGCCAGTGTGAACGCGGCGGTGTATAACACGCTGAATCCGAACATTGCCAACAACGGCGACAACGGCATCGGATTCGTCTACAACCACGATGAGGGCGTCACTCCGCCGGGTAGCGGGGGATCGATCGTGCTGGACAACGTGGCCCATGCCTGGATTCTCATGCGTCCGGGCAACGCCTACGTCTACTACCGCAGCAACGAGTTCGATCGAAGCAATAACAACCTGTTTTTCCTGAAGCAGGGTCGGGGAGATGCCCTTGGGGGGCAGTTCGGGCAGATCATCACCCGTCTGCTGGAGGCGCGCAACAGCTACGGCCGGGGCAACTTCATCCAGCGGTGGATCGATAACGAAGGCCCCAACGGTGAGCGGCTGGCGGCCAGCGCGATTTACGTCTTCGAGCGGCAAGGGTCGGCATTGGTGGGGCTGAATATCGGCTACAACCCGGGGGCAACCACGCGGCTTGTCCAGACCTCTTTTGCACCGGGAACGCGCCTGGAAGAAGTGACTGGAAACTGGCAGGACCCTTCGGGACAGGTGCCGCGGGTGATTTCGGTTGATTCAAGCGGTAAGGCGAACATCGCCATCCCCTGGAACAACACCGGCAATGGTAACAAGGGCTATGTCATTTACGGGCTGCCGTTGCCTCGAGGAACCCTGGCTGTCACCCGCCTTAACGGGACAGGCTTCGGCACCTTCGGCAACGAGGCGGCGGTGCCCAATCCGGCGGCAAACGGCACGCTGCTGATCTCCACGATCGATGTCGTGACCACCGATCAGTTCAAAATCCGACTGAGCACGACACCCGTCACGCTCGCCGACGGCTTCCGCGATACCTTGGCCGATGGCGACCGTGCCATGCTGCGGCTTAACGAAGGTTTTGATGTCAACGGAAACGGAACGGTCGACAATCCCTCCTCGGCAGCCGCCAATGCCACGAAATACGGGTTTGAACCCTTCCTGACGATCAACCAGCCCGGCTTCACCCACGGCGGAAACGGATTGTACGAACAGGTAGTCGACGCCACGCGTCTGCCGGAGGGATATCATTTTCTGACCGTCCGTGCCTGGCGGAAACAGGGCGCCGGTGAAAACGAAGTTTTCAGGGACTTCCGTCGGACCCTCTACGTCGATCGGCTGCCACCGGTCAGCACCGTTCAATCGACGGCGCAGTATCCTTTTCAATCCGACAGCCGCTCGCGGGATATTCGCATCCGATCCGTCGACTCCACGGCAGAGCGGGTGCATGTCTTTCTGAACCTTGGCGCGGCTGTCTCCGATGCGCAGGTGCTTTCACTGGTGGGCGCCGGCAACCGGGCCGACAGGATCGACGCTGATCTGTTCGGAAGGCGTTTTGACAACGTCGGCAGTGGCAACCACGTCATCACTACCGTGACATTCGAGCCTTCCGGCAATTTCTCCGTGCAACGCTTCGTCGGGCAGGCGATCAGCACCAGTCGCGGGCTGGGACTGGGCGACACCAACTTTGATGGAACCTATTCCCCGTCGGACGTGACCAACTTTGAGCAGGTCATGTACACCCAAGATCAGCTTTTCAACCCCGCCGGCGACCTCAACGCAGACGGTCGCAGCGATACGCTCGATCTGTACGGCCTGCCGGCACGATACGCTTCCGTGACGGCCGGTTCTGCTCAGGCGGAGGCCAGTGCGGCGGTGCGACGTCGAGGGGACTTCACGTCCAATCACACCCAGCCGGCTGGCCCGGAGGATATCGATGCCCTGTACGCCAACTTCGGCCCGTACAACTGGAGGTATGACCTGAACGTTTCGCGTGGCCCGGTGGATCAGGCCGACGTCGATACGATGCTTGCGGTGATCCTGGGCACTCGCTACGGCGACGCGAATCTTAACCAGATTACCGATCTTGCCGATTTTTCCATTCTGGCCACCAACTTCACCCAACCGGGGGGGTGGGCGGCCGGAAACTTCAATGGTGCCGCGGGCGTAGAATTGGGGGATTTCG
>JAVQWE010000173.1:0-6153 GCA_033579175.1 Phycisphaerales bacterium
CTGACGGTCGGCAGTGGCGCCGCGGGAACGATCAACCACGGTGGCATCGGTGACGTGATCGGTTCGAACCTGACGGTTGGCGGCGGCAGCACTGGTCGCTACACGCACAACAACGCCGGCGCACTGGTTTCGCTGTCCGGGCAACTCACGGTCGCTTCCGGCAGCCGATACGACCTGCTCAACGGCACGCTGCAGGTGGGCAGCGGCGGGGTGACGACCAACAACGGCAGCTTCAGCCAGAGCGGCGGGCGCGCGATCCTGCAGGACGTACGCGGCAACGGCCGCATGGATATCACCGGCACGGCTTCGCTGACGGTCAATCGCATCCGCCAGGGCTTCCTGAACATCGAAGACACCGCGCGAATCTTCACGGTGTCCAACGGCGGGACGGCTGGGTTGAGCCGGGTCGAAACGCTCTTCTTCGAAGACTTCGAGAATATGGGCTTCTTCGGCCGGTGGGATCTGAACAACAACGACCTGGTGATCGATTCCGACACCGCCACGCAGGCCGACGAATACGACCGCACCAGGCGGTACATCAAGAGCGGTTTTGCCAACGGAAGCTGGAACGGCACCGGTCTGAACAGTTCGGCGGCGCTGGCGGCCTCGGCCACCCCGGACCGAGCCGGGCTGGGCTACGCCCGCGCCGTCGACGTGCTGACCTTCAGCGGGGGCACGGCCAGTTTCGTCGGTCAGACCGTGGATGACACCACCGTGCTCGTGCGCTACACGCTGCTGGGCGACAGCACCCTCAACGGGACCACCGATCTCGGGGATTTTGCTCTGATGGCCAGTAACTTCAACACCCCCGGCGACTGGTATCACGGGGATTACAACTATGATTTCACGGTGAATCTGGACGACTTCTCTTTCCTGGCAATCAACTTCAACAAGTCGCTGCCCGCGGACCTGCCGCGTGGCGCCGCTGTGCCCGAGCCGATGACGCTGGCGCCGCTGGCGCTGCTGTGGGCGGGTCGGCGTCGGCGCCGGGGATGAGCCTGCCGGCATTCCGAGCCGGTTTCGCTGATTGTTCCGCAGGATCGGACGACGTCACAAGCAGCCGCGGGCTTGCAGCAGGCAAAGCCCGGAACATTGACCAGCGGCCGATGGGGCCAAGTCGCTGCCGTCGTCGGCTCTCTTGCTGCGCGGCGGACGGGCCGTAAAGTCCCCGTCATGGCGAAGCTGCAAGCGGGTATTGTCGGAGTGAGCGGTTACGGCGGGGGTGAAGTCTTGCGGTTGCTGTTGCGGCATCCGGGTTTTCAGGTGGCGTACGTGGCGGGTGAAGGCTCGGCGGGACAGAAGCTGTCGGAACGGTTTCCGGGAATCCATCCGGAAGACGACCGGGCGATCGAGAAATGGAATCCTGCCGTCCTTGCAGAACCCGGAGGTCCACGGCTTGATGTGCTGTTTGCCTCATTGCCAACCGGGGAATCAAAATCGAGCCTGGCGAAAGTGCCGGGGGATACACGCATCGTCGACATCGGGGGAGATCATCGCCACGTTGCCGGGTGGGTGTATGGATTGGCCGACGTCTGGCCGGAGAAAATTCGATCGGCCCGGCGTGTGGCCAACCCGGGGTGTTACCCCGCGGCGGCGCTGGTGGCATTGGCTCCGCTGCTTCAAGCGGGTCTTGTGGACCGGCATGAACCGATCATCATCGACGCCAAGAGCGGCGTGAGCGGCGCCGGCCGCGGTGGTGGCAGCACCTTCGGATTTGCCGAGGCGAACGAAGATGTAACGGCCTACGGGCTTTTCAAACATGCCCATGTTCCAGAGATGGCGACGGCGATCGAACAGCTCGGGGGCGACGCCACACGGCTGCTGTTCACCCCCCATCTGATCCCGATGACGCGCGGAATCCTGGCGACGATCTACCTGAGCGGAGGCGCATCGGGCGAGCAATGTGCCGCGGCGGCGCGGGAGTTCTATGCCGGTCGGCGGTTCGTTCGGGTGGTGGATCAACCCCCGCACACCAAATGGGCAGCGGGATCGAACCTGATTTTCCTGCATTACGCGGGTGATCCGGCGCGGCGGCGCCTGATTGCCGTGGCGGCGATCGATAATCTGGGCAAGGGGGCTGCCGGTCAGGCCGTGCAGAATGCGAACCTCATGTTTGGTCTGGAGGAGTCGCTCGGGCTGGAGACCCCGGGCCTCTGGCCGTGATTCACCTCAGCTCGCCTCCGGCTATTTCACATATTTCAGCAGGGCAAATCCGCCGATCAGCAAGGCCGTGAACACGATGGTAAGAAGGTTGAAGTAACGATCGATGAACTTGACGATGGGAGGACCGAACAACCACATCAACCCGGCAACCAGGAAGAAGCGCATTCCCCTGCCGATCGCCGAAGCCAGCAGGAACACCGGCAGGTTGATCCCGAAGACCCCCGCCGCCACGGTGAACACTTTATAAGGAATCGGCGTGAACGCGGCCACGAAGACAACCCAGAAGTTGTGCTGTTCATATAACCCCTGCACGCGTGCGAAAACTTCGGGAGTGAATCCGGGGATATACCGGAAGGCATACGTGCTGGTGACCTCCCAGGCGCCCCAGCCGATCAGGTAGCCGAAGGCGCCCCCGAGAACGGATGCGACCGTGCACACGGTGGCAAACCAGAAGGCGCGGGCGCGGTTGCCCAGACACAAGGGCATCAGCAGCACATCCGGCGGAATCGGGAAAAAGCTGCTTTCAGCGAAACTGAGAGCAAACAGCGACCACGTGGAGTGCCTCGAGTGGGCAAAGCTCAGCACCCAGTCGTAGAGGCGGCGGTGAATGGCCCATCGACTGACCGGTGCGGCCGCGGCGCCGGGGGGCGGGGCGTCCGTCGGGGAGGTGGCTTCGACGACCGTTGCGGCCGACAGGCCCGTGGCGGCTGACTCCTCCCCCGTCCGGGTGGGCAGGCTGCTGGGGCGGTTCGATCCGGGGTTGTGGCTCATGCGGCGGCTCCCAAGGCTTGACCTGCGACAGGTCGCCCCCGACAGCATCGACAAAATCCCGCCTGTCGCAAGTGCTTAACTGACATGGCTTTCCTGCCGATGCAGCCCACAGCGGACCCAGCGCTTGATATGCCGCCGACCCGTCCTACAATCCATCGTGAACAACCCACCCGCCCTGCCGTAGATTGCGTAGAGCCAGCAGGTTTGATGCTGAACAGTTCAGCGAAAGGGGCCGGCAAGCAAAACGGCCGGCTGTGTTAGGAGATGGACCCCATGTTTGAACGTTTCACGGATCGTGCCCGGAAAGTCATGGCGCTGGCCAATCAGGAGGCGCAGCGTTTCAACCACGAGTACATCGGCACCGAGCACATCCTGCTGGGGCTGGTGAAGGAAGGCTCGGGTGTCGGTGCGAACGTGTTGAAGAATCTCGATGTGGACCTGCGGAAGGTCCGGCTGGAAGTGGAGAAGCTGGTCAAGAGCGGACCGGACATGGTCACCATGGGCAAGCTTCCGCAGACTCCGCGGGCCAAGAAGGTGATCGAATATGCCATCGAGGAAGCCCGCAACCTCAACCACAACTATGTCGGCACCGAGCATCTGCTGCTCGGGCTGCTGCGCGAGCATGACGGCGTGGCGGCGCAGGTGTTGATGAATCTCGGCCTGAAGCTCGAAGAA
This sequence comes from Phycisphaerales bacterium, assembly GCA_033579175.1. Classification (GTDB taxonomy): domain Bacteria; phylum Planctomycetota; class Phycisphaerae; order Tepidisphaerales; family Tepidisphaeraceae; genus JAVQWE01. The sequence goes on from JAVQWE010000173.1 coordinate 3,610, forward strand.
GTGAGGGAAGAGGTCCTTAACCTGCTGGGTGCAGGCGTGGAAAGCGAAGAACCCCAGCAGCAGGAGAAAAGCCCTCAGAAGGGCAAGAGCAAAACACCCGCCCTCGATTCCTTCGGGCGCGATCTGACAGAACTGGCGCGGGACGGCCAGCTTGATCCGGTGATCGGTCGCAAGAACGAAATCGAGCGCGTCATCCAGATCCTCTGCCGCCGGCAGAAGAACAACCCCGTGCTGCTGGGTGAAGCCGGCGTGGGCAAGACGGCCATCGTCGAGGGCATGGCGCAGCTGATCGTCAGCGGCAACGTGCCCGAAATCCTGCACGATCGCCGGCTGGTGGTGCTGGATCTGGCGATGATGGTGGCCGGCACCAAGTACCGCGGGCAGTTTGAAGAGCGGATCAAGGCAGTGATGAACGAGGTCCGCCGGGCCAAGAACGTCATTCTGTTCATCGACGAACTTCATACGCTGGTTGGCGCAGGGGGCGCCGAGGGCGCCATTGACGCCAGCAACGTGTTGAAGCCCGCGCTGAGCCGTGGCGAAATCCAGTGCATCGGCGCTACCACCTTCGATGAATACCGCAAATACATTGAGAAAGATGCGGCGCTGGCGCGGCGCTTCCAGCCGATCCATGTCGATCCGCCCAGCAAGGCCGACACCGTGGAAATCCTCAAGGGTCTGCGCGACCGCTACGAGGCGCATCACCGCGTGCAGATTCTGGATGAGGCGCTGGAGGCGGCGGTGGAACTGTCTGACCGCTACATCACCGGCCGGTGTCTGCCGGACAAGGCGATTGACGTTGTGGATGAGGCCGGCGCACGCATCCGCCTGCGGAGCATGACCAAGCCCCCCAATCTGGCCGAGCTGGAGGAACAGATCGAGCGGTTGTCGATCCAGAAAGATGAGGCCGTTCGCAACGCCGAATACGAGGAAGCGGCGCGGCTGCGCGACCAGGCCGAGCAGCTGCGCGCCAAGAAGGAAGAAATCCAGCGGCAGTGGCGCGAACGTGCCAAGGAAGTGGATGGGGTCGTGGATGAAGAGGTGATTGCCGAGGTCGTCAGCAAGATGACCGGGGTGCCTCTCACCCGGCTGGAAAAGGAAGAGGCTCAGCGTCTGCTGGAGCTGGAGAACGAACTGCACAAGCGCGTGGTGAGTCAGGACGAAGCCATCCGGGCCGTGGCCAAGACGATCCGACGGAGTCGCGCAGGGCTGAAAGACCCCAACCGTCCGATGGGTTCGTTCCTGTTCCTGGGTCCCTCCGGCGTGGGCAAGACGCTGCTCAGCAAGGCGCTGGCCGAGTTCATGTTCGGCGACGAGGACGCCATGGTCATGATCGACATGAGCGAATACATGGAGAAGCACAACGTCTCCAGGCTCATTGGCGCTCCGCCGGGCTACGTCGGCTACGAGGAAGGCGGTCAGCTCACGGAGCGCATCCGGCGCCGGCCTTACAGCGTCGTGCTGCTTGATGAGGTGGAAAAGGCCCACCCGGATGTGTTTAACATGCTGCTGCAGATCATGGAGGAAGGCCGGCTCACCGACAGTTTCGGCCGCCACGTCGACTTCCGCAACGTCGTGATGATCATGACGAGCAACATCGGGGCGGAACTGATCAAAGGCGGCGTGACGCCGTTCGGCCTGGTCGGCCGTGGCAAGGGCGACGCCAGCGAGCAGTCTTACCAGAAGATGAAAGAAACGCTCATGAAGGAGATCGAGCGTTACTTCCGTCCGGAGTTCATCGGTCGGCTGGATGATGTGATCGTCTTCCGCCCGCTGACCAAGGCGCACCTGGAGGCAATTGTTGAGCTGGAGCTGAAGAAAGTAACCAAACGCCTGACTGAACACGGGCTGAAGATCGAGCTGGGTCAGGATGCCAAGGAGTTCCTGATCGAGAAGGGTACGAATAACGATTTCGGCGCCCGTCCGCTGCGTCGCGCAATCGAGCAGCACGTGGAGGATCCGCTCAGCGAGGACATCCTGCGCGGGGCATTCAAGGGCAAGGATACGGTGCGCATCAGCGTGAAGCAGGAAGAGAACGGAGAAAAACACCTGTACTTCGAATCGCTGGTGACCGGCGAATCCGGCGAAGGCACCACCGAGCCAAAACAACTGGCGCAGGCAGGCAGCGACGCAACCTGAAACCTCGCATCGCGACGCAAGATACGTCCTGCGGCTTGAACGGTCGGCACGCTCAACGATCAGCAGGTTGAGGCAATCGTCCGCGCGGGGCATATGCACCTTCATTGCTCGCGTCAGTGAGGCGGCCGGCCAGCCTCTGTACGCCAGCGTCAGGCTTTGCTTGACTTGGGTGGGGGCTTTGGCAATCTCGGCGGCGTGGCAATCGAGCGGGAAACGCTGCGGCGTGCCCGGAAGTTCCGGCGCGACGCCGTGGAAGAAGTCGTCAACGACACCTTTGCCGTCGTGACGCGCATGGCCTATGGACTGACCGGTCGCGACGACGCGGGAGAGTCGGTGGTCCGGGCAGTTATTCTGCGAGGCCTCAAACAGCTTCCAAAATGGCGCGACGAAGGCGAGCCGGAGCGATGG
>JAVQWE010000174.1:0-6151 GCA_033579175.1 Phycisphaerales bacterium
CTCGTCCGGGGGCAGCACGAAGATCAGCAGGGCGTCGGGGTAGGCGTATCGAACCTGCATCGCGCCCTGAAAATCAATTTCCAGCAGGACATCACGCCCCGCGGCCAGATAATCCAAAGCCGGTCGCTTGGGGGTGGCATAATAATCGCCGTAGACCTGGGCATACTCCAGGAACTCATCTCGATCGAGCCTGCGAAAGAATTCCTCCCGGTCGACATGATCATAGACCTTTCCCTGCTCGTCGCCAGGTTGCTTCGGTCTGGTCGTGACGCTCACGGTGTAGCTGACATTCATCCGCTCGGCAAGACGGCGCGAAATCGTGCTCTTTCCCACGCCCGAGGGGCCCACCAGCACGATCAGCAATCCCGGTTTTTGGGTTGATGACACCATGAAGATCAATCTTTCCTGAAACCGGAAGCGTCAGAGGCAACCTTCGACGGTCCGGCCGCCCGTCAGTTCAATCCGACCGTCCACCCTGCGGCGCCTTCCCGGGGCCGGTCCAGGCACCGCAGACCGTCCGGGCTCGCTTCTCATTGCCTGCCTGCACCTGGTCATTCGACGTTCTGCACCTGTTCCTTCAGCCTGTCGATCGCACCCTTGATCTCCACAACCCGGCGTGCCACGTCCGCATCATTGGCCTTGCTGGCGATCGTGTTGGCCTCACGCAGCATCTCCTGAGTGATGAAATCGAGCTTGCGCCCGGCATGTTCGCCCTTGCGACAGGCCTGCTCGAAGGCATCGAGGTGGGTGCGGAGGCGGTGCAGTTCTTCGGTGATGTCTGCCCGTTCGGCGAACACCGCTACTTCCTTCAGCAGATCCTGCTGCGATACGCTCAGCTCGGCCTTGCCCAGAAGCTGATTCACGCGCTGCGTGAGCCGCTTGAAGTACTCTTCAATCACATAGGGGGCGTGCCGATCGATCTCCACCAGCTCTGAACGGATCGTCTCCACATGACGCATCAGCTCACCGAACAGCGCTTCGCCCTCGCGGGCGCGCATCTCGTTAAGCTTCGCCAGTGCCTGATCGGACAGCGCGCGGATGATCGGCCCGTGACGGGCGATTTCGTCGCTCTCGTCCCGAGGCTCGCTGCAGACTCCGGGCAACGCCAGGAGCCCGGCGAGGTCGATCCGCGCCACCCCGTCCAGACCCCGGATCGACTTGAGCTGATCGATATACGCCTGCAGCGCCGCCGTGTTCACATGATAGGCGGCCTCTGCCGAGTCGAGCCGCATCTTCAGGATGTATGTGACCGATCCGCGTTCCAGCCGCTTCCGCAGCAGCGTTTCGATCTCCGGCTCCATGCCGCTGAGGTTGTCAGGCAGCTTGATGACGGCCTTGAAGAAGCGGTTGTTCAGCGAGCGGATCTCGACGGCGTAGTGCGTGCCGTCGCGTTCGGCGGTGGCGTCTCCAAAACCGGTCATGCTGACGATCATGTTGATTCGAGCCGTCGAATCCGGGGCTGAGCCGGCTCACTCACCCGGCTGCGTGCCGGGGCTTGATGGCCCGGGCGTCTCTGATTCTGCCGGAGTCGGCGGCGCCTCCACCGGAAGAGCGGCCCCCGTACCCGGCGCCACGGGGGGAACCAGCGGTCCGGCCGGGGGGAGAGCCGGGGGGATTTCCTCCGTCGCGGCCGCGTGAAGACGGTTGGCCACCAGGTTCAGTGCAATTGCCAGCAGCAGAAAAATCCCGAACACCACGCTCGTGGCCCAGGTCAGCACGTCGCCCGTCTTGGCCCCGAAGGCCGTGTTGCCGCTGCCGCCGCCCCCGAAAGCACCGGCCAGCCCTCCCCCGCGGCCCTTCTGGATCAACACCAGCAGCGTCATCACCACACAGATGAAAAGAAACAGAATCAGCAGAATGTAAAACAGCCAGGTCATGTCATACCGCCGCGTTGATGATTCCGAGGAACGATTCCAGTTGGAGCGATGCACCCCCGACCAAGGCCCCATCCACATCCGGCATGTGCATCAGGCCCCGGCAGTTCTCCGGCTTGACACTTCCTCCGTACTGGATGCGTACACGATCGGCGAAGCCCGCATTCCACATGCGCGAGAGGGTCTGCCGCACGAACGAATGCACTTCCTGAGCCTGTTCATCGGTGGCAATCCGGCCCGTGCCGATCGCCCAGACCGGCTCATACGCGATCACCAGCCTCGCAGGATCGTCGATCTCGCTCGGCCGAAGCTCTTCCAGTTGCCGCTGCACGACAGACAGCGTCTGACCGGCGTCGCGCTGTTCGATCTTCTCACCCACGCAGTGGATCAGGATCAGCCCGCCGGCGTAGATTGCCGCCGCCTTCCGGGCAATCAGCTCGCGACTTTCCTGCAGGATATGCCGGCGTTCGCTGTGCCCGCAGAGGCAGAACTTCACGTTCAGATCACGGAGCATCTCGACGGAGATTTCACCCGTGAACGCTCCGTTCGGCTGGTCAAAGCAATCCTGGGCACCCAGCAGCAGGGGTGAACCGGCAATCACCTGACCCACCGCATCCAAGTAAACAAACGGTGGGGCGATGCCGACATCCAGTTCCGTCGGCACCCCGGCCGACACCAAGCCGCGCGCCAGTCCCACCGCCGAGGCCCGGTGGGTGTTCATCTTCCAGTTTCCCGCGATAAATCCTTTTCGCACCATGCCTTACGCGCAGGTGGCACCCCGGCGGCCGCCAGCCGACAAGCCGTGCATCATACGGGCAACTGACGAGTCTGGCAAATGCACGGTTCCCAAGGTTGACGATGCTGGCGGGCGGAAGGGCCCGCCCGGTTCCCCGCCGGACGACGGCGCCGTGCCGGGAAGCACCCGTTATTCAAGAAAAACCGAGGTTTCTCATAGGCTCGATCAAGCCAGACGACCCCCAGATGACCGAACGGGTTAACTTTTTTTGCCTGTGCCCCCGCCCACCTTCGCCATGCCCTCCACGACTATCGAGTAGTTAGACCGTTTAACATCGCTCAGCCGCGGATGCAGCCAGTTTCGGCCGGGGTCTTCAACAGGGGGCAGCGTTTCTCAACGCGGTTCAGCGGGCCGGGCGCCGCCCCACGGCATTAAAAGCGAATGGAATTCCCTCGCTTTCGCCCGTCAGAGAGAATACCGTGTTCCGGGCTTCCAGGAGGTTCCGGGCAGCTAGGCAGATTCCGGCGAAGTAACCATGGAATAGCGCTCATGCCACGCGACGACGGGTCAGAAACGTTCCTGCGGTTGATGCGATCTTTCACCGCCGAGGATCGTGACTCCAGCAATCAGCTTCTGCAATGGCTGATGACTCGAATTCAGCGCCTTGCCCGACGTCAGTTACGCGACTTTCCGGCAGTGGCCCGCTGGGAACAGACGGATGACATCGTTCAGGCCGTGGCGATCCGGCTGCAGCGGGCTTTGGCCTCGGTTCGACCCGCCAATCAGGCGGAAATGATGGCGTTTTGCTCAACCCTGATCCGCCGCGAACTGATTGATCTGAAACGTAAACACTTTGGCCCGATGGGCATCGGCACCCATCACGCCTCGCCCCCGCCCAGTTCCAGCCCTGGAAAGCCGCTGGCCGAGGCCGCCGACACCGGGACTTCCGGCGACCCGGCCCGACTTGCCCGCTGGACAGAACTGCATGAAACCGCTTCCCGATTGCCTGAGGATTTGCGGCGCGTTTTTGAGCTGATCTGGTATCTTGAACTGACGCACGCGCAAGCGGCGAAGGTGCTGGGAGTGTCAACCAAGACGGTATCGAGGCGCTGGCGCGAGGCGCGGATTCGCCTGCATCATCTGCTCTCCGACGAGGAGATATGATTCTCGATTCGCGCATTCAGGAACTTCTCTCCCGCTGGGAGGCTGCCGATCCCGGCCGGCGTCCCTCGGTGGACGAGTTGTGCGCCGACTGCCCCGAGTTAAAGCCGCGCCTTCAGGAGTACATCCAGCGGCTGGCATCGACTGATCGGCATCTGGCCGTCGATGAGGTCCCGCCGCCGCAGATTCCCGGTTATGAAATCACCGCTCCCCTGGGACGGGGCGGGATGGGTGTAGTGTGGCGGGCGACACAACTGGCCACGAAGCGGCCGGTCGCTCTGAAGACCATCGCCGCCGGTCTTTTCGCCTCTCCACGAGCTGCGGCGCGATTCGAGCGGGAAGTAGAGCTGGCTTCGCGGCTGAATCACCCGCACATCGCGCGCGTCTATGACAGCGGAATCACCTCCGGAATGGCCTTTTATGCCATGGAACTGGTCGAGGGAATGACGCTCGAGCAGTTCGTGCGAGATCGCGGCCTCTCCCGCCGGCAGATCCTGGAACTGATGATCCTGATCTGCCAGGCCGTCCAGCACGCCCATCAGTACGGGGTCATTCATCGCGATCTGAAGCCCAGCAACATTCTGGTCGATGCCGACGGTCATCCGCGGCTGCTGGATTTCGGCCTGGCCAAGGCCGCCTGGGCCGATCCCTCGCCGCAGATCACGCTGGATGATGCGCCGGGGACACCCGCCTACATGTCGCCGGAGCAGGCGTCAGGGCAGTTGTCCGCCGTCGGCACAACCAGCGACGTCTACTCGCTGGGGGTCATCCTCTATCTGCTGCTGCTGGGCCGGCTGCCCCACGACGATACGGGTGGTGCCCTGGCGATCATGCAGCGGGTCGTCAATTCCGATCCAACCCCGCCGCGCCTGATTGATCCGGCGTTTCCGCGTGATCTGACAGCCATCCTCCTGAAGGCTCTGGCGCGAACACCGCAGGAGCGATATCGCTCGGCGGACGAGCTGGCGCGCGATCTGCGCCGGTGGCTCGACGGCCTGCCGATCCAGGGCACCCGGATGGGGCTGCTCTACACCACGCGCAAGTTCATCCGGCGGCATCGAAGGCGTCTGACGGTGGCGGGGGTGATTGCCGCCGCCGTGATGGCGATCGCAGCGGTTGCCTCTGTGCAGGTGCTCCGCGAGCGCGACCGCGCCACTACCAACGAACAGATCGCCTCCGCCGTCAACCGCTTCCTTCTGGACATGCTTGGCTCAGCCGATCCGGAGGGCGCCGGTGGACCGATACCCTCCCTTCCAGAGCTGCTCCATCGGGCATCCGGTGGTATTGAAGGTTCATTTCCCGATCAGCCGCTGGTGGAAGCCGCCATTCGCCAGACCGTTTCCGATGCTTACGTGCGGATCGGCGATTCGCTGAAAGCCGAACCCCACGCGCGGGCGGCGCTGAGCCTGCGCAGCCAGACGATGGGAGAATTTCACCCCCAGACGCTCACCGCCCGCGGGGACCTGGCCTTTGTCCTCTATAATTCCGATCGCGCCCACGAGGCCGAGCTGCTCCTCCGACCCGCTCTGGAACATGCTCAAAACGTGCTCGGACCCGACCACTCCACCACACTGGCGCTGATGCGCCACTTCATCGCCTCGCTCTACTACCAATCTCGCGCCGAAGAGGCCGAACCGATCGCCCGCCAGGCCTTCCAGACCCTGCTTCGCACCTGCGGAAAGGACGATCCGCAGACACTCTCGGCCGCCGAGACCTTGGCCTCGGTGCTCATCGTGACCGGGGGGCTGGACGAAGCCGAGCAGCTCATCCTCGAGTCGATGCAGCGACTTCCCTCAGAGCCGCAACAGCGGTTGTTGTCGCAATCGCGAACCTGTCTCCGGATGGCACACCTGTGCCAGCAACGCAACCAGCCCGCGACGGCCGAAGACTGGCTCCGCAAGTGCCTTGCGGCGCGGCTTGCCTTTTACGGGCCGGACCATCCCAATGTCAGCTATGTGAAGGTCCGACTGGCGCTGCTTCGAATGCAGCAGGGCGATCTGCACGAGGCCGAACAGCTTCTGCGCGATGCAATCGCGATTGACGAACGCCTGCTGCCTTATGCCGCCAGACTCATCGAACCCTACCTGGCGCTTGCCCACATCGCCCGCATGCAGGGCCGCGAAGAATTGGCCCGCGACATGCTCGATCGAGCGTCCGTCAAAGCACAGGCAATGCTGTCGGCCGATTCCCTGCCCGATTTCCGGTTTTCCACGGAATATGCCCGTGGGCTGATGGCTCTCGACCAGCCCGCCGCGGCCGCCGAGTTCACCGCCCGGCTGATCGACCGCTTCAAACCCCACTTCCCCCCCGATTCGCCGCGCATGCAGACCCTGCACCGCCTCTACAGTCAGGCTGTAACCGGTTCGACGACCCGTCCCCC
>JAVQWE010000175.1:0-6123 GCA_033579175.1 Phycisphaerales bacterium
GCGAAATCTGCCGAGTGCCCGCAATCGGCACGCGTGAGATCGGAGGTGGGAGTAGCGTCTGCTCCTGCTGCTTCATGGCCCCTTGCTCTTCGGACGGAGGTTGGAATGAGGAAGCATCTTCTGCAATCGCGCGCCGTGTTCGGCGCCACGGCTCTGGTCTTGGGCACCGCCGTAAACGCCTGGGCCGCAAATCTGCTGGTCAACCCCAGCTTTGAGGCTCCCCAGGCTTCGGGCAGTGTGAACAACACCATTACGGGGTGGACGCGCGTCAACGACGCCTCCCGGGCCACGTTCCGGGCCAACACCGGATCGTGGGCAATCTGGTCCAAGACCTTCCAGCCCATCGGCGGGGGGTATTTTCAGGACGTTAACATTATTGCCGGGCAGTCCTACAACTTCAGTGCCTTTGCGAGCTTTGAGGCTGGTTTTCTGACCATCACGGACCCAGTCGCCGCCGAAATGCGACTCTCCTGGCGTGACAGCGGCGGGGGCCAGGTGGGAACAGACCATGTGATCACCATCACCCCGGCCGATAACCCGCCTGCCGGCAGCCCGGCAGTCTGGATTCCCTATTCGCTGAACAACCTCGTGGCGCCGGCCGGCGCTGTGCAGGCGCGGGTTTCCTTCGGCTGGACCGGCGGTGGACCGGGTCAGGGTGCGCAATCCATGTTCTGGGATGATGTGGTGCTCGACGGTCCTGGAACGCCTCCCGTGAATTCCTGGGCGGTTGCCGGCAGCGGTGAGTGGAATGTCGCCGGGAACTGGACCTTGGGCACGATTCCGAATGGAGCCGATGCAACGGCTGAATTCCTCGGCATTATCACAGCTCCCTCGACAGTCTACACCGACGTTCCGCGAGTGTTGGGCTCGTTGAACATCAACAACGCAAACACCTATGTGATTACGGGTGCTGGCTCGTTAACGATGCAAACCACGACCGGCAATGCCCTGATTCAGGTCGGTCAAGGCACCCAGAAGATCAACCTGCCCCTGCACCTTGCCAACAACACCACAGCTTCGGTTGCCGCCGGGGCTACCTTGCTGATCGCCGATCCGCTCATCCTCAATGGCAACACTCTCAACAAGACCGGCGCGGGAACCCTGCTGATTGAGGCACCCGTCCGCAGTTCTCCGGGTGGGCTGCTTCGGGTCAGCAATGGAACGCTGGAGCTGAACTTCGGTGCCGGCGCCGCCGCGACGCCGTCCAGCCCGGCGCAGGCGGGTACTTCCGTTGTCGTGGAAGGTTCGGTGGCCCGAATCAACGTCGATCAGACGCTCAGCGGTCTCGACGCCGTCACCACCAACGCCGGCGATCAGGAGATCGATCTGCGTGGCAGCCGGGTGCGAGTCTATTCTGCAAACCTCGCAACCACCGAGTTGGGAATCTATAACGATATCCGTGCCGCGTACGAATCCGCCAGCAAGCGCGACGGGATTTACAGCAGCCTGGACGACACCGGGACTACCTTCAGCATCGGTGTGACCAACCAATCCGTGGATGCCAACGGCGGAATCAGTGTGCAGGTGCGCCTCACCCGCACCGGCGATGCCAACGTGGACGGCACGGCCAACATTGCCGACTTTTCCCTGCTGGCGACCAACTTCAACGGCTCCGGGCTCTGGGATAACGGCGATTTCAACTACGACGGCCAGGTGAATATTAATGATTTCTCCCTGCTGGCGACCAACTTCAACCAGTCGGCCGGGGACCTGCCGCGGGCGGCGGTGCCCGAACCGGCTTCGTTGACGGCCGTCGGTCTCGGTCTGGCGTTGCTGGCACGGCGCCGTCGGTCCTGAAGGCTGCAGGCCACGTTCGCCCGCCCGCTACCGGGGCGGAAACAGCACCTCGTTGTGAGAAGAACTGCCGGGTGGATCGATCTGCCCGGCAGTCTTTCTGCCGTGATCAACTCCGCAGCTCCACGACCGCGGGGATTCGGGGCAGGCGAAGAGAGCTTCCGCTTTCCAAAGCCTCCTCGCGGCCTTCGATGATCGCAGATTTCCACTTCCCCGGAACCGGGAGGATGAATCCCCCCGGCGGACGGGCGTTCCCTTCGATCCGGACGACGACGCCACCGCCCGTCGGGCGGCTGTCGAGGGTCAGCTGGCCGTATTCACTCCGCAGGGGACCGACATGAATGCCGGCCGGATCGTTGAGCCAGGCATCGGGCACGCCCGCCAGGAGCACCAGGCTTCCCTGATCCTCATAAAGGAACATGGCCCGAACGGAGTTGAGGAAGTCACTTCCACACCAGGTGTGTGGCATATCCCCAATCATTTCGGGTTTGGAGCGATCACGGTGCACAACCTCGGCCCAGTGACGCCAACCCGCCGGGCGCTGGTGGCTGAAGAACCACTCCAACGCCTGCCACGCGCGTTCTCGCTGCCCCAGGCGAACAAATGTGCCAACATGACGGAGCTCATAAGGGGTGTAACCGCTCCAATCTGCAGAATCCCGGCGGCGCTGGAAATTCTGCCAGTAGCGGTCGAAGGTGGCATCGATCCACGGCCGGGGGAAACTCGCGGCTTCTTCTACGGGCCACAGAAGGATCGTGGATGATGTCGAGTCGAAATCGCCCAGCTCGACGCAGCCGGGCAGGTAGTCGATGCCGTGCGCCTGGTGCACAAGGGTGATACTTTCGATGAGGCTCCGGCGGAAATCATCCGCCAGAACCCGCCACTTCCCGGCCAGCGATGATTCACCCGCAACTTCGGCAAGATAGGCTGCATCTTTCAAGCCGCGCAGGATGAAAAACGAATCCCAGAAGCTGTGCATCGGCTTGGCCGAGTAACCCTCGTGGCTGATCGATTCGGGCACCAGCCCCCGAAACGCCATCGCCGGAACCGCCGGCTTGCCCGGCTCCTGCCGCGGCGGGCCCGCAGGACCGAATTCCTCGGTCAGACGCTGCGCGCGGAGCGATTCGATGTACTCCACCGCCGATTTCACCCGCGAAAAGTGCCGGCGGACCAGATCGCTGTCTTTTGTAAAGCGGTGATAATTGGCGATCAGCCAGATCAGTTGCCCGTGGGAATCGTGTTCGGGAACCGGATCGGCCCCGCGGCGATCCACGACGCACGGCACCTTGCCCGAGGGGAACTGGTGGGGGGCGTAAAAGTCGATAAACCGGCGGACAAGATCATCGTGGCCCAGCTCGAGCATGGCGGCAGAGGTCATCGAACCATCGCGCATCCAACTGCGGTTGTAGGTGCGCGAGCCCGGCTGAAAGCCGTCGCCATCGTGGTTGATCAGGATGTATGCCTGGGTGGCTCGGATCGTGTCGTGAAACTGCCTCGCCGCGGCCGGAAGGCGAAAAGCCACCAGACCGGTCCGCCGGCGCCATTCCTCTCCGACCCGCTCTGCCAGGGACTCAAACTCCTGCAGGTCTTGCGGGCGGATTGGCGGGGGGTCGGCAGCGTGCAAAGGAACCGCGATCAGGAAGGTCTTTTCGTCGCCGGACGCCAGCTCAAAATTCCATTGCACGATCGCCGACGCAGACCGCTGAGGGCATTTGCGCGTCCCATCTTGTACCGTTGTCAACTCCGTCAGGCCATGAGCCAGCGATGCCACAGGGTCGCCCATGTCCAGCGTGCAGGCGTACCCTCGCCACCCCGCCGACGGCGCGACCAGCTTCGGAGTCTGATTCTGGTTCACGAGGATGCCGTCGGAGATCAAGCGAATCGACTCGATCGGCGTCCAGCCACCAATGATGTTCAGGTCCTGCCACGGCGGCAGCACCTGAATCGGTCGGACCGCAAGCACAAACTGCCCTCGTGCCGGCACGGCCGAGGTGTTCCGCAGCGTGTATGCCGCGTGAACAACCGAGCGACCGGGCTCGCCCGCGGCCAATGCGGTGATCCGAAGCTCAAACGCTTCATGCCGGCGAACGACCGTAGGAATCGGCATCCACCCCTCGCGCAACGTCTGCTCGTGTGTCCCGTCGGCCCACGTCAGCAGTCCGTTTCCTGCGGCGATGAACGGCTCGAGGGAAAAGCCCCGTCGGTCGACCTCGATCTGGCCTTCTTCGTTGATCAGCGCCTCGGCGTGATCATCGGGCTGGCCGATGACCGTCCAGAAAGACTGCTCGCCCACCAGGGTCCGCGGGTAAATGCCACGGCGCGCCCGTGACGCACGGTATTGCCAGAACGCGTTTGCCGATGCGCCGGCGGCGGTCTCGAGAAACTCCAGCTTTTCGATCGCAATATCCGGCTTGCTGAACTTCAGCCTGAGCCATTGCGTCTGCAGGTCGGGCAACTGAATCTCCGCCGGCAAAGCGCCGGCTCCACGAACTTGCCGCAGACAGGTCCAGCTTCGGCCGTTGTCGGAGGTCTCCAGATCAAAATCCCCAAGACTTCCCGCCGCCGGGTGGACGGCAATCCCTCCCAGTTCCCGCGGCTGGCCAAAATCGACCGCCAGCCAGGGTGCCGAGTCCCTGCTTTCGGCTGCCCATGGCAGTTGTTCGGGCTGACCGGAACTGGCCAGGAAACGCGGGGTGCCCTGATACGGGCGGGCCGGCGGCAGCGGGGTGAACGTGAAATCCTCGATCCAGATTGTTCCCCGCCCGCCTTCGTTGGCCGCGACGATCAGTTCGATCCGACCGAGCTGCTCCAGCGGCTTGCCGCCGGAAGGTCCCCAGGCGAATTGAAAGTGCCGACGTTTGCTGACAAGCCGCGTGGATTGCGAAGGCCACTCGAACGCCCGTCGGTTCACCCACCACACGTTCAGCAGCTCCGGATCGACCAGCTTCAGTTCGAGATTGTTGGCCGGCCCCTCCCCGCGAAGGGTCATCGCAAACTCGAAGTTCTCCGGAAGCGGCATCGGCAGGTCCAGTACCGCGCCCCCATAGCCCGCCCCAGAGGTAAAATCGAAATCGATGCGCAGCGACGGTTTCTGATCGAGGCTCTGGACTGTCGCCCGGACGTGAGCGCCCTCGGAGGCAATGGATTGCCAGCCGGCACACTCCAGCAGAGAACGCGGTTGCGCTGCGGCATGAGTCGACAGCATGGTCAGCACCAGCAATCCCTCGATCCACTGTTTCATGAGGTTTTCCCTGTTGATCCCGGCGTAGCGCTGCCCCTGTTACGATCAGGGTTGCCCGGCAAGCGACCGGCCCGGACGTCGGCAGTTGCAGGTGGGGCTGCTTCCGACGCTTCTCTTGGCGTCAAAAAAATCGAGGAATGCCCGACGCCAGCAGGTGCAGCACTGGGCGCCGGGCATTCCCATGAAGTTGCCACTGGTTGCAAAGCGGAAGAATTCTACCGCACCCGCCGACGCGCCAGGAGCACGGCTCCGCCGAGCCCCATCAGAGCCAGGCTCGATGGCTCAGGAATCGTCAGCGAAAAGTCATCCACGACAAACGCCTGCCCCCCGCCGGCGGGGTTGGGAACGCCGTCGATCATTGACACCCGGGCGCGGACCACGCTGGTTCCTGCCGGTGCCACGGCCGTCAGGGTGTAGAACTTGTAGTTGAAGGGCTGACCGTTGGGCGTTTGCAGCGTCGGCAGGAGGTTCAGCACGGAACTGCTGATCAGGGCATTGCTGGAATTGCGGAACTCGATGGCCATTTCCGCGCCACCCATCAGGGCGTTGGCCTCGGCTCCGGCCCAGCCTGTGAGGGTGTAAGGCAGCCCCGCAGAACCGGGTACATCCTGATACAGATGTCCAGTCGCCGGACCATTGGCGGGATTGCCGGTGAACGGCTTGAAGAACACACCACCGTCAAGCCCCGCACCGACGCCATTGGGGAACGGACCGTTTCCGTCGGTGGTAACCGGGGTGGGGGCAGGTCCGGCCCACGGTTCGAGGGACATTTCGTCCTCGTAGGGTCCGGTGATGGCGCGAATTCCGACGTTCACCCAGTTGTCGGGTTTAGGCAGGAAGAAACCGGGGACGATCTCCTGCGCGTAACCCCGGTCGAGGTTCGCATTCTGCAACAACTCCGATGCTACAGCGGCACCCGCGCTGGCAAGCAGGCTTGCGGCGGCCACAACGGCCGCCTTGTGAAAGAGGCTGACTCGCATGTTTCCTCTCCTTTCGAGGTGACCTTCTGGACGCACCGGGGGGAAACGCTCCACCGCCGAGAACGTCCGACATGAGCTTGCTCAATCCCTGCAACCGCTTACCTTCGA
>JAVQWE010000176.1:0-6111 GCA_033579175.1 Phycisphaerales bacterium
CGTGAACACCGCCGCAGTAGGTTGATCATTCAGGGTCGTGATCGTCTGCTCGGCAAAGCCTGCAGGGAGTACGGCCAACAGGCGGCGGGATTCCAAAGCGTCAATGAATGGCGTCCACAGGGTCATGGGTAGGGCCTCCGGATCGAACGACCAACCTGCAGAATGGGCAATCTACCAACCGGCGAGCCTGTTTCCAGAGAAATTCCATTGCGAAATTGCGTGATCGGGGCAAGACAGGCAAACCCGGCTGAAAGTGACGTTGGTTGGAGGGGCATGGCTGTGTCGCACGGGTCACAGGTCATCTTCTGTTCCTCGGCGCAATGCACTCCGAGCACGTATTGTGCCTTGTGGATGCGTGAATTCATCCGGAGGCTCGATCGCGTCGGGCGACCGCAACCACGCTCAACCCGAACGGCAGCGGCACTCGACCGAGAAGGTGACGCTCGAAGCTATACAACCCGCGGAAAAGGGCGTTGATCGGGGCGGGGGGAATCCGCATATCCGTCGACTCCATCTTCTTGCGACGGACCTTGTGCACGACCCGAGCCGCCGCCGCCAGCGGGAACAGCATCGTGTTGGCATAGCTGAGCAGCTCGATGCGCAACCCGACGCTCCGCAGCGCAGCGCCCAGCCGGCGGCGGTTGTATCGGCGGTAGTGATGATGCAGCTCGTCCCAGTCGCTCCAGAGCCACTGATACGCCGGCACCGTGGCGATCAGCACCCCCCCGGTCCGCAGCAGGCGTGCGGCGGTGGCCAGCCCGGCGCGGTCGTCCTGCAGGTGCTCGATCACATCCAGCAGGAGCACGACATCGAACGATTCCCGGGGCAGGGGAATCTGATCCGGAAAGCTTCCCTGCAGCACCGCAATCCCCCTGCGCGCTGAAAACTCTATCGCCAGGGGGGAAGGATCGACACCCACGACATCATGCTCGCCTCGCAGGCGCTCCAGCATGGCGCCGCAACCGCAGCCGAGATCGGCAATGCGCAGCCGCGGGCGGATTCCGTCGCCGGGGGGCACCTCGCTGCCGCCCGACGTTCCCGCTGCCGACCCCCACCGCCCGCCGCACGCGAACCGCCGAATCAGGCTCGCCACGATCCGCTGCTTGGACACGTACCACCAATGGCGGTCCTCGATGCGGAACATTTCCTCGTAGACATCGTCGCGCATGACCGGGTTCGTCAGAGCCGGTGCGAACGCCGTGATCCCTCCAGCGAAGCCGGCGAGGGGCGAATCAGACACAGCCCACGCGAGGGACTTCACCCGGCCGGAGTTACGGCTTTCTGCCCGGACGGTCATCGTACACGTAAATGGAGCCTCCGAGCACTGCCGTGGGGGTACGGGAGCGGAACTTGGCGTACTCCGCGCGCAGTTCCGGGGTTGCGTAAATCCCCTGAAGTCGCGTAGCGCTGATCGCCACCAGCGAACCCGCCGGGGGCCAGAGGGCCTGCGGGTTCAGTTCATAACCCCCCGGCATGTTGAGGTAGCGCAACCCGTACGCCTGCGGGTCCGCCATGCCGAAATAGGACAGATATAACGCCGAATCGCGGTTCTCCGGACGGCTCATGAACTGTGCCAGTGCCGGCAAATCCTGCCCCCAGTCGAGGTTGGAATCCCCCAGACGGTTCAGCCCCCCGCGTTGCCCGCCGGCGGCGAGATTGAAGAACGTCAGGTAGTCCGGTGCGATGGCGATCGACTCCACTGCCAGCACCAGGGCGATGACCCCCGCCCCCGTCCAGCCACACACCTTCCACCGTACAAGGGCGGTGGCCAAGGCCCAACTAAGCAGAAGGAAGATGAGCGGATAGATCGGCAGGACATGGCGGAACCCGATGTTCAGGTTCGACCGGATCGACAGCCATAAATACAGCCCGATGGGAACCAGCAGCACACAGGCCAGCCACAGGCGACTACGGTCCGCAGATTCCGGAGCGCGGTTGAACTTCTGCCGCCTTCCCAGCCACCAGGCCGTCAGGGCCACGCCTCCCGACGCAACCCCCGCCGCGATCGTCGCCAAGGGGGTCTTATAGGCCATGGCCAGGGGAAAATAGCTGCGAAACCCGGTGTTGGAGATCTGTCCATTGAGGTAGCTGCCTCGGACGTAGGATCGTGCCTCGACGAATATCAGTCCGCTCAGCCACGCCTCGGGCATCAGCTTGCGATCCAGCATCCACAACAGCAGTCGGGTGCTGGCTGGAGGCCGCCAGGGCCTGACCGACTCGGCCAGTTTCCTCCATTCTTCCGGATAGCTTCTGGCGTCCTCCGGCCAACGTTGCATGTGCCAACGGATAAACTCCAGCAAGGCGTTTTGCATTTGCTCCTGAGTGACAGCTCCCTTGGCTTCGGACTGAAACTGATAGAGCCGTCCCTGCTGAAGAATGGGGTGAAGATTCAACTTCACCGCGCGATCGGGAATGGCCGGGAAGGAAAACCCGTAGGCGGCCCACACCCCCAGCACGCAGACCAGTGCCACCAGCACCCCCACCCCCACCGCAGCGCTCAGTCGCTGCCACCAGCTTGTCAGCCACCCGTCGGAGGATCGCCCGCACCACACCCCCCAGGGTCGGGGGATTGCCACGCGAATCAGCAGCAGAATCGTCAGCAGTGCAGGAGCCAGCAGAACCCCGGAAAACTTGCTTGTCATCGCCGCCGCCGACGCCATCGCCGCGCCGGCCAGGTTCCAGGGAGTCAGCCGAAGCCCCATCCGCCAGATCGCCAGACACAGCCCCGCGATGCACAGAGCCATCGCAACATCGTTCTTCACCAGCGGCGCATGGGCCAGAAAGTTCGGATCGAGGGAATACAGCAACGTGGCGAAGACCGCCGCCGCAGCCCCGCCGATCTGAAAGCCCCAGCAGGCGATGATTGCCCCCAAGGCCACACCCAGCACGAGCATCATGGCGCGGGATCGCCGGACGAAGGCCTCTCCGTCGTTGCCATCCGTGCGATAGAGCACCTCGTGGGTGAACATCCACTGCTGGTTCCAGTCGTCCGCCATGGCTCGCCATCGTGGCGACCGGAAATCGACCCGTATCGCATCCGCCGGCTGCGGCAGCGCGGCCCAGTAATGCCACAGGGGAGGGTCTTCGTAATTGATGCGCCAATCCCCCTGATGCCAGTGCACCCAGGCGCCCAGGGCATGCATCGGCTCATCATAGGTTGAGCTTTTCTGCCGCACCGCCCAGAACGCCCGCACCCAGAAGATCAGCAGCAGTGCCGCGCAGACGGACATCGTCACGATCGCCGGATGCATGCGGCGCAGCGCCGCGAGCCAGTCAGACATGACGCGGCGTACAGTGCGGCCCCGAAGCCGGAATTGCAAGCCAATCGCCTGTGGGCGCAGGATCGGGCACTGTTGAGGCCGGCTCATCGGCCTCACCGGCGCGTGAAAAGTGCCTCCGGCCGCGTGAGCTGCCGGTTTTTCGGGTACCGCATCTGCGATCGGGGGCCGGGTGATCGCAGAGCCATCGGTCACCAGCGACCGTAGGGCTCGGCTTGCGTGATTTCCCCCGCCACGCGAGAATCCTCCCCGCCAAGGATGGCGCCGACCGATCTCCAATTCGATTCCAACGACACCAAGGCGTATATCGCCATTGCCGTCGGCATTCTGGGGCTGGCTTACCTCTGGTTGCGCCCCCGACTCAAGAAGCGGCGCGATCCTCTGGAAAAGGCCCCGTTCAGCAGCCTCGCCCAGCAGCGTGCCGTCGAACGCGACATGCAGAATCTGCTGGTGGAGCTGGCGGAGATGTCGCGGCAGATTACGGCGCAGCTCGATACCCGTGCTGCGAAGCTGAATCTGCTGATCTGCGAAGCCGACCGGAAAATCGCCGAGCTGCAGCGGCTTTCGGACGGCTCCGGGGCAGCGGCAGCTGCGCGGCGCGACGCGGGATCGCCAGCTGATTTGCCGCCGGCTGGCTCGGTGCAGGGGCAAGCGCACGCCTCGGCCCCGGTAGAAGGCGCGCCTCCGGTGACGGCCCGGGAGATGCCGGCATTCTCGACGGAAGCCCGTTCTGCCGGGATGGTGGCCCGATCGACCGACTCGGTCGATCCGGGGCATGCCGAAGTGTACAGGCTGGCGGATCAGGGGCTGGACGCCGCCGAAATCGCGCGACGGTTGCATCGTCCCCGAGGGGAGATCGAGCTGATTCTGGCGTTGCGTCCGCGGGAGCCGGCGTCTGCCATTCGTTGATGGCCCGGTGACGCACCGGGCGATCTTCGTTACAACATTCATGGTTGGACATCCTGGCGAAAATCATCGCGACGCTGGCGTTGGTGGGCGCCAACGCCTACTTCGTCGCCGCCGAGTTCGCCGCCGTGGGGGCGCGGCTGTCGCGGATCGAACGGCTGGCCGAAACCAGCCTGATTGCGCGCGTCTGCCTCGACATCAAGCGCCGGCTTGACCTGTATCTTTCCACCTGCCAGTTGGGCATTACGGTAGCCTCGCTGGGGCTGGGATTTGTCACCGAGCCTGCGGTGGCCGCGCTGGTGGAACCGGTGCTGCATTCTCTGGGCTGGGGCGCGTCGGTTCCGGGGCACCACTCGGCGCTGGCAATCGCGATTGCCCTTTCGATCAGCACGACGCTGCACGTGGTTGTCGGCGAAGTGGCGCCCAAGAACTGGGCGATTTTCTATCCCGACAAGCTGTTGCCGGTGGTGGCCATTCCGCTGGTCGCGATCACCTATGTTTTTTATCCGGTGATCTGGGCGTTGAATTCGCTGAGCAACCTGCTGCTGCGGGCCAGCGGCATCGACATCCGGCACGACGCGCACGGAGGGATGCCCCACACGGAGGAAGAGCTGCGCGGGCTGCTGGCTCAGGCGGTGGCCAGTGGCACCATCGCCAAAGGGCATGAGCAACTGCTCACCAGCGCTTTTGAGTTTGGCGATCTGAAGGTCCGCCAGATCATGACCCCGCGCACCAACGTCGATTTCCTGACCCTGGGCCAGCCCATCAACACCATCCTCAAAACCGTGCAGAAAAGCGCCTATACCCGGCTGCCGCTGTGCGATGGCGACCTTGATCACGTCATCGGGTTGATCCACATGAAAGACCTGTTCACCACGATGCAACTGATCCCCGGTCGTTTGCGCTTTGCGGATGAGAAGACCCCCGATGGACTGGCCATTGCCATCGCCGACGGCAAACCCGGCAGCCAGATTCACGTGATCGGCTCGGCCGACATCGACCTGATGAAAATCAAGCGCGACATCCTGTTCGTTCCCGAGCTTCTGCCCGTGCCGAAGCTGCTGAGGCAGTTTCAGACCAGCCACATTCACATGGCGGTGGTGGTGGATGAATACGGCGCGACCCTCGGGGTGGTCACGCTGGAGGATGTGATCGAAGAGATCGTCGGAGACATCGCCGATGAGCACGACCCCGGTTCCACCAACGACTTTATCAGCGATGGTGAAAACTTCCGGGTGGCCGGTGCATTTCCGCTGCACGAATTGCGGGAACGGCTCAATCTGGGCGCGGTCAACTTTGAGGGGGTCGACACGCTCGGAGGATACATCACCCGGGAGCTGGGTCGGCTGCCGCGCCCCGGGGACAGCGTGCCGCTGGGACCGTACATCGCGCGGGTGACAGCGGCGCAGAACAAGCGGGTCACGCAGGTGCTGCTGACGCCGGCGACGCAGGAAGCGATGCGCTCCGACGGACCGGGATCGGTATGAGCGGGCTTCGGATGGCAAGGGGTGTTCGCGTGCGTGCCTGCTCTTTCTCCGGGAGCCGGTGGCGGGGGGCGTCGCAGGCATTGCGCGCCGGGGTCTGTGTTGCGGTGGTGGTGATGACATTTCCGGTGGGTTGCACCCCGCGGGTCGACAGCCGCTCCGACCGGCACTGCCCGCCGGCGAAGACGATCGCCAGCGATGCCACGGACAGGTCACATACGATGTTGGAAAGCCGTCTGTCGGCTTTGGAGCGCGAGGTTGCGGCGTTGCGGAGACGGCTGGAGGAGGGCTCGAGCCGGGTTGCGTCCGATGCTGCGACGGTTCCGGCCGACGGCACCACGCTTCCGGCGGACGCAACGACGCTGCCGGCGCGGTTGCCGGCGCCGTGAAAGCCCGTTGTGCCCCTGACATTGCGCGAGGGTCGGATTCCCCGCCAGGCATGG
>JAVQWE010000177.1:0-6089 GCA_033579175.1 Phycisphaerales bacterium
CGACCTCAGGCGGCTGATTCGTGAGGCCGGTAAAGTGCCCGTCGAACGCGATACCCTCTACCGGCCGATCCAGGAATCAGGGGCACCGCCGCGTCCGACCGCCCCGGTCGCTGCAACGATCTAGATTCGTGTGAAGTCGGCGTGGCGCCAGTCCGATACGGCGATCACCACTGCATCGAGCGAAGCCGGCTTGGCGTCCAGAAGGCATCGGCCGAAGGCCTGCAGAGTCGCGGCCGTGGTGCGGACGTCGTCGATGACCACGATCCGCCGGCCCTCGACCAGTTGGGGCTTCAGCAGTCCGAACGCACGTCTGACGTTGGCGGCGCGCTGACTTCGCGATTGCGCGGCCGTCTGCGGGCGGGTGTGTTTCAGCCGGATTGCCGGCTTCAGCACGGCTTGGCGCGAGAGTTTGGCGAGTCGTCGGGCGATGATCTGCGACTGATTATAACCCCGGGTGATTTGTCGGAAGGGGTGGAGCGGCACCGGCACCAAGGCGTCGCATTGTTCCAGCAGGCTTCGAACCGGACCGCTGGCAAACAGCCGGTCGGCAAGAAACTCCCCCAACGCCCAGTCATGTCGGAACTTCAATCGGTGCAACAGCGGTTTGATGGGGTCCTCGAAGTTGCACAGGCGCAGAACCTTACCGAACGGATGCAGCCCGCAGCCGCGGCAATAGGGACACGGCGCCCCCTGCTCGGAAAGTGGCATCGCGCACCGGTGGCAGTACGGCTGTGATTCGATTCGCTCCAGCCCCTGGAGGCACGGATCACACAACGGCCACCGCACCGCCGGATTGTTACAAACCTCACAGATCGGCGGGTAGCAGAAGTCTGCCAGATCTCGCAGCAGTCGGCCCAAGGGCATGCGGAGATGATCTTACAGCAGATTCCCATCGCAGCGCCCTCTCCGCGACATCCGGCGGAGTTTTCAGACTGGCTGTCGGGTGTCTTTCCCGCGGGATTGATCGCCTCCCCTGCCGTCGATAGCTTGGAACCTTCGGGCATGGGACGCACTCTCTTCTGGTACATCTTCAAGGACCTGCTGCGGATCTTCTTCCTGACCAGTGGTGCGCTGGCGGGGATCATGAGTTTCGCCGGGCTGCTTCGGCCGCTGACCCAGCAGGGTCTTGATCTGAGCCAGGTGGGGGAAATTCTCGGGTATTTCATGCCGGCGATGACGACCTACTCGCTGCCAGTGGCGGCGCTGTTTGCCACGACGCTGGTCTACGGCCGGCTCGGGGCCGATAACGAGATCATCGCCTGTCGCGCCGCCGGAATCAGCCATCTGGCACTGACACTTCCGGCGTTTCTGCTGGGGGTCTGCGTTTCCCTGATGAGCCTGCTGTTGCTGTGCTTCGTGGTTCCGGCTCTGATGATGCAGGCGGAGCGAGTCGTGTTCTCGAATGTCGCGCGGATCGTGGCAACCGCGATTGATCGGACGCACCAGATTCAGATTGATTCCGGCGGGGAACGGGTTACGGTTTTTGCACGGGACGCGCTGACCCTTCCGCCTGATCCCGACCGGCCGCGCGATCAGGCGGTGCAGCTGATCGCGCCGACGATCGTGACCTTCGGCCCGCGCACTCGCGAGGACGGATTGCGTGTGCCGCGCGATTTCTGGATGGCCGAGCGCGCCACCGCCTACATCACCCCGGACGAAGATTCGGATGAGCTTTCGATGATGGCTGTGCTGGAAGGGGGCACGAAGTTCCCCCGTTCCACCGCCGGAAGCACCCAGGGAGGGATCGGCTACACGCGATTCGGTCCGATTCCGTTTCCGTCACTGGTTCGTGAGAACCCTCGCTTCATGGACATCCGCCGGTTGTTCGAGCTGCTGCGCGACCCGGGCCAGAGCCGCCGGGTCCGCACCGTGCTGCGCGAGTTCATCCGGGCCGAGCAGCGGATGGTTTTTTACCGTCAGATTCAGGAGGAATTGAACGGCAGCGAATGCCTCTTGAGCAACGAGACCGAGAGTTACACGCTTGAGGCGCCGGGGGCAGCGATGCGGGTGGAGGAAGGGCAGTTCATCGCCGAGTCTCCCCGTGGCCAGCGACTGGTGCGCCTGACTCAGGATCGCGCCGGCGCCGCCGTATTTCGCGTGGAAGCACGCCGGCTGCGCCTGACAGCCCTTCCCGACGGCGCGCGGAAGCTGAACTATCTGACGCTGGAGCTGGAGGATGCGATTGTGCGAGCCGGCGCCGGCCACGAATCGGAGCGGGCAGTGTTTCCCAGGGCGTTGGCGATCGCCATGTCGCCGGAGCTGCTCGCGCTGGAGTCGCGGGATGCGCGTTTCTACCGCAATCACCCCACGGTGCTTCCCGAACAGCAGAAGACGCTCCGAAGGCATGTGACCGTCATCACCAACAGCATGCTGGGCGAGGCGCATGCCCGGGCGAGCTTTTCCCTGAGCTGTCTGATCCTCGTGCTGGTGGGTTGTGCCCTGGGAATGATGTTTCGCAGCGGCAATTTCATGTCGGCATTTGCCGTGAGTGTTGTCCCGGCGCTGATCTGCATCGCCCTGATTGTGACCGGACAGCACACCTGCGAGAATGTCCCGCGTGAGCTGACGGCGGAGAACAATCCTCTGGATCTGGGCCTTGGGCTGATCTGGTCGGGCAACATCGCGGTGTTCCTCATCGCCGCGGTGCTGCTGGGTCGTCTGCAGAGGCAATGACCGCCTGCATTCCACCGGCCAGCCGCCGCGAGCCCGGCCGTGAAATGATGGGGTCGGTTCAGATCGGGATTGAGTAATCGATCATCGGAATTTGTGACTTTGTGAAGATTCTGCACCGTTACATTCTCTTTTCTTTCCTTCGCAATTACCTCCTGAGTCTGCTGGTTCTGCTGGGGTTGTACATCGTTCTGCACATGGTCTTTCAGTTTGACGAGATTGTAGAACTGGGTTCGGCGAATCAGGGACGGGGACAGAACGTGTGGGAGCTGGTGGCTTCTCTCGCGGATTATTACTTTCATCAGTCGTTTCTGTTCTTCGTGCAGCTCAGCGGAGTGATCCCCGTAGTGGCGGCGGCGTTTACCCTGGTTCGGATGAGCCGTTTCAACGAGCTGACGGCCATTCTTGTGGCCGGAGTGCCGCTGTTGAAGCTGCTGCAACCGGTGATCATCGCCGGAGTCATTCTGAATCTGCTGCTGCTGCCGCTGGTTCAGGAGCTGATCATTCCCCGCATGATCCACAAACTCACACCGAAGATTGATGATCTGAAAATGGGCTCCGTACGAGCGTTCGAAATCAAAATGATGCAGGATGCGGAGGGAAACCTCCTTCGCGCCAGCCGCTACACACCCGCCGGTCCGGGTCAACGACCCCGAATGGAGGTTGTGGATATCCTCGAGCGCGATTCTCAGGGCGCCGTTTCCCGGCACATTGCGGCCGACGCGGCCGAGTGGATTCCCGAAGACCAGATCTGGCGGCTCGACGGTGGGGTGGAAGTCGCCGGGCTGCAACCCGATCAGCAGCGCGCCGAGCCGCGACCGATTTATCATTATGAAACTTCCATAAATCCTGAAGAGATCGAGCTTTATCGCAGTGGCAGCTATGTGGAGCTGCTCTCCACTCGACGCATCGATCAGCTCTTGCAGCGGCCGAAAATTTACGGCACAGTAGATCTCCTTCGCGTCAAGCACAGTCGCTGGGCGACATTCCTGATCAACATCGTCCTGCTGCTGCTGGCTCTGGCGTGCCTGACCACGCGCGAGCCAGGCGCGCTGCGCAGGCAAGTGGTCTGGTGTTTTGTCCTCGTCGGACTGTGCATGGCCACGGTCTTCGTCACGCAGAACCTTGCCGGAAACCCTCCTCCCGGAATGAGAAACGCACCGAATTGGCCTCTGATCATGGCGTGGCTGCCCATCCTGATCTTCGGGCCGCTGGCCGTGTTTCTGCTGGATCGCATGAAGACCTGACCGACCCGCAAGGCCGATAACACGGCGGTCAGGCTCGCCTCTTGCAGCGTGAAGCTCCGACCGCCGGGACGCAGCTGCGGTTGCCCCACGCCCCTCCAAATCGTAGATCATCGTGTCAGGCACAACGCAACCCGACGGCGCGGTGCAGGTCGCATCGTGCTTTCGGGGGCCTGACGGGTGTACGCGGGGCGTTCCCGCCTCTGCACCCACGACGCTCCCCTTCCCACTTTCTGGCGACGCCCGTCGTGGTAAAACCACGGCGGGCGTTTTATCTGATCCGATGAGGTAATTTGCGGCAGATTTGCCGGATGCACAGTCTTCCCAGACCCTCACGCGGCTTTGCGATTGACCAGAGACGTCCGATCACGTATCGTACAAGCAATATTTGGCCAGCTCACATCTTTGGGTAACGACAACTCACGTCTGAAGCTGGTAGGCGTTTGAAAACGTTTGCATCGAGCGGAGAGGGGCTGCGGCGGGCGTTATGATTCTGTCATGAACGCCCTTGCGATCGCGGCGCCAGCCAAGCTCAACCTGGCATTGCGGGTGGGCAAGCCCGACGGAACCGGCTATCACCCGCTGGCCAGTTGGATGTGCACGATCGCGCTCTTTGACAATCTTTCGATCGTTCGCGAAGGCCCGCCCGGCCTGCGCTTTACCTGCGACGATCCGGCTCTGCCGCGCGACGCCGGCAACCTTGTCCTCCGCGCCGCCCGGGAGCTGTTGACTGACGCGCGGCTCGGTTATGCGGCTCTTTCGATCACGCTGCGCAAACGCATCCCCTCCGCCGCCGGGTTGGGCGGTGGAAGTTCCGACGCGGCGGCGACGCTGCTGGGGTTGAATCGCCTGTTCGAACTGGGCTTCGGGCGGGAAAAGCTGGCGTTGATCGCCTCGGCTCTCGGAAGCGATGTGCCGTTTTTCCTCTATGGCCCAAGCGCGTACTGCAGAGGTCGCGGCGAGCGGGTTTCTCCCCTGCCGGCGCCGTCGCTGGCCCGGTGGGCGTTGCTGGTGCTCGCGCCGTTCGGTCTTTCCACAGCCGACGTTTACCGACGCTTCGATGACATGGCGTTGGGCACCGCGGAAAGCCCGGAACTGGCAGAGGCGCAAAAATTGCCGGATTTCAGCAGCCGCGAGCTGCTGAACGTGCTTTCCAACGACCTCGAGCCGGCAGCGTTCAGTCTTGCTCCGGCCTTGTCCGATCTGCACGCGACGATCGAACGGCACTTGGGACGCCCGGTGCGAATGAGCGGCAGCGGTTCCACGCTGTTCACGCTCTTCGATGACCCGGACGAGGCAAATCGCGCGGCGCAGCGCGCCCGCGACACGCTCTTCGGGCCGCGGTTCGCCGTGGTGACCCTGGCGCCGGAAGTTTCCGATGTCGGCGATCCGCTGGACATCGGGTAGAACAGAATAAGGATTTCCGTCAACCGGCGTGGCTGCTGCACGCACGTCTTGGCCGTCGCCGGGGGACGAAAGGGGTTCACATCTTCGGCCCGCAGCGAGGAGCGCGACATGCAGCTCTCAGAGATTCGGATCAGCCTCTGCCCGCCGCACAGCGGCAGGTTGAGGGCCTTTTGTTCACTCACGTTCGACAACACCTTCGTCATTCGGGATGTCAAGCTGATCGAAGGCAACGACGGCCTGTTTCTGGCCATGCCGGCACGCAAGCTGTGCGACCGCTGCCGACGTTGCGGGGAGAAGAACCACTTGCGCGCCCGCTTCTGCAACAACTGCGGCCAACGGCTGGATGAAAACCGCTATCTCAAAGCCCACGGTGCGGGGGGGTCGCGGGTGAAGCTGCACGCCGACATCGCCCATCCCATCCACGCCGAGTGTCGCATGGCGATCGAACAGCAGGTGCTCAACGCCTATCGGGAGGAGCTGGAAAAAAGCAAGCAACCGGGATACCAGCCCGTTCGGATCGATGACGATTTTGAAGAAATCCACGACGACCAGCAGCATCCCCCTCGGCTGCGCCCCACAGGCACGACCTGATTCAGGGTCCGCACGCTGCGAGCCGTCGACTCGGGTCGGGGATTCGGGGTTGAGAGGGCCAAGCAGCCTCACCGTCGGTAGCGCGGGGCCTGCAGACGGGTTGAATCACGGCCCGAGCGTGCGTTCCGGGTTGGCGTAAACGGTCGGCTTCCCACCCAGATTATCCAGTTTCGCCAT
>JAVQWE010000178.1:0-6062 GCA_033579175.1 Phycisphaerales bacterium
AATGGCGCCGAGTGCCGGAAAGCCGTGACGGAACTCAAACCTGGCGGGACCAAATTGACCGTGGAGTTATCATGAGAGCCCCGCGCGACCGACCTCGAATGGGTAGAATGACGGCGACAGGAGCCGGAAACTCTGATATTCTATCCGGTGCAATGCCGGTGCGTCCGAGACTCCTTGACGTAGCCCGCCTTTGTGGCGTCACCCCGGCGACGGTCAGCCGGGTGTTGAATGGAAAGAAGTCCTTCTCCACGAGCGACGCGGTACGCGAGAATATCCTTGCCACCGCAGCGCGCCTGGGCTATGTCCCTGACCTGGCGGCGCGGAATCTGAACCGCCGGCAGACGCACATGATCGGGTTGTTTGCTTCGCCGGCAACTCATGTCGGTGAAGGAATCAATGACTCGCTGCTGGACGGCATCAGTGCCGTTCTGCACAACAATGGCTACGACGTCTTTTTTGAGATCGCAGGGAACTCCCGGTCGCAGCCGGCGCTTCCGTCATTCCGGTTTGACGCCGCAGTCCTTCTTCAGGCCCCGCGAGCGGATACGATCACCGAGCTGAATCGTCGCAGGGTTCCTTACGTATGTGTCAATGAGAGAGCCGGGAATCCCGTGGCCAGTGTGCTGGCCGACGATCCCATGGGCATGCGACGGGCGGTAGAGCACCTGGCCCACCTGGGACACCGGCGTATCGGGTATGCCAACGCCGTCACCGGGTATTTCGCGCACCATAGCATTCCTGAACGTTACGAGACGCTGGCGGCGGTAGCCCGGGAACTGGGGCTTGAGCTGGCTCCCGGACATGAGGTGCCCTTCAGCTCCGCGGGAGAGTTTCTTGAAACCGCGGTTCGCCGAGGGGGAGCCACTGCCGTCATTGCGTACGATCATCGCATTGCGGTTTCGCTGCTGGGTGCGGCCTATGCTTCGGGTCTGCGGGTCCCTGCAGATTTCAGCCTGATCTGCTTCAACGACGTGTTCCCGACGGCCGTGCTGTATCCGGCGTTGACTGTGGTCGCCGTGTGCGGCAGAGAGATGGGGCGGATCGGGGCCGAAATGCTGCTGAACAGCCTGGCGAACCCCGACAGCGTGGTTTCGGATCGGGTGATCCGCGTTCCGGAAGACCTGGTCGTTCGTGGCAGCACGGCCCCGGCGCGTATCCGGTGAGTCCCGGGGTCTCTAGCGCAGGCCTGACGCCTTGGCCGCAGCCGATGGCTTGGGGCTCGGGTGATCAGCGCCGGCGGAGACACATCCCTTCCAGCAACGTGCGCCGACGCCGATCACAGGCACCGCAAGCCAGGTGCGCCCGTGGGACAGGCCCGGAGCCGAGGTCGCGGGTCTGATCCGCGGCCGCTGAAAACAATGGAGCGAAGGCGATGGCGTTTCCCTTCGGCAATTCGGCTCTTGCACTGTTGCTCACCGCTGTGCTTTCGCTGGCGGCAATGATCACTCTCGATGGGGGTGCCGGCACATCGCAGCGCCCTGATCTGATCATTGCCACTTTCACGAAAGAACACGCCGCCGCCTACGCCCCGGCGATTCGTGCCTTCGAACAGGAGCATGGGGTTCGCATCAGTCTGCAGGTGGTGGATCAGCGTGCCCTGCAGAATCGTCTGCAGGCCGCGATGCAGGTGGGAGCGCAAGTGCCGGACATGGTGGAATTGCTCACCGGCAGCATGGGGATTTTCACCTCGGGACCGCTATCCAATGTAGGTTTTCATGACCTGACGGATCGAATCGCCGCAGAAGGACTTGATCAGATCCTGGTGCGAAACCGGTTTGGCCTCTGGAGCAGCCGCGGCCGAATTTTTGCCCTCCCGCACGATGTGCATCCGGTCATGCTCGCCTACCGGCGCGACATCGTCGAGCGACTGGGGATTAACGTCGAAGAGTTGAAGACCTGGGCCGACTTCGAAAGAGTAGGCCGCGAGATCAGCAAAGACCGTGACGGCGACGGAGTCGTTGAGCATTACATGATCGACCTCCCTTCCGATGGGGGCGATGCACTGCGACTTCTGCTGCTGCAGCGCGGCGTAAGCTTGTTCGACAGCAAGGGAGAAGTTGCCTTTGACGACCCCCGGGCGGCGCAGGTGGTCATCTGGTACGTCCGGCAGACGGTCGGACCTCATCGAATCGCATTTCCTGCCGGTTGGGGGCAGAACCTGGCCAAGGCCATGATGGACGGAACCTGTCTGTTTTATATCTGCCCCGATTGGCGTACGAAGCAGTTCGTGAATGACGTTCCTGCGGTCGCCGGGAAAATGGCACTTCTGCCCCTGCCCGCATGGGAACCCGGTGGGATCCGTACCAGCACCTGGGGCGGCACGGGGCTGGCGTTTCCCCGCCAGTCCAGGAACTTCGAACTGGCGTGGAAACTGGCGATGCGCCTCTATTTTGATCCGGATGAACTGGGGCAACGATTCGCTGATACCAACATTCTTCCTCCAGTACGAACCGCCTGGAGTCGGCCTGAGTTCAGCCGAACGGACTCGTTTTTTTCCGGTCAACCGCTCGGACGCCTGTATATCGAATTGGCCGACTCTGTTCCGGATGAGCCCTCACACACTTACATGAATACGGCCGTGGCCAAGTTGTCGGAGGCATTCCAGAACATCAGCCTTCACTATCGCCAGCACGGTGAGAAAGGTCTGGAGAGCTTCGCGGCAAAAGAGTTGCGCCGATGTGCGGATCGAGTCCGCATTCAGGTGAACCGTAACGTTTTCCTGCGGCAGGACCCGCGGCGGCAGTCGTGATGACCCAGGCTGTGTCAATGCTCACGTCCACCGGGGTGCCCGTAAAGAAGCGCCGGCTTTCCCCAGATCGCTGGGCTCCCTACGTGTTTCTCTCCCCCTATTTCATTCTCACGGCGGCATTTTTCCTGTACCCGCTGTTTTACGCGGCAATCCTGTCGCTGCATTACACCAACGGACCGAAGCATCGTCAGTTCGTGGGGCTGGATAATTTCCGCCATATCCTTTCGGACCCGGACTTCTACCAGGCCATGAAGAACACAACGGTGTTCGCCGCCGCCTCGGTTTTCATTCAGCTTCCGATGAGCCTCGGCCTGGCCATGCTGCTGAATGCAAAGTCGGATCGACTCAAAGGGATGTTCCGACTGGCGATCTTCGCCCCGAATCTGGTCGGCCAGGTCTTCGTCGGGATCCTGTTCATGATGCTCTTTACCCCGCGGTACGGGCTGTTCAACCGGCTGACTCAGGCAATCTTCGGCGCCGGAATCGATGCGCGCTGGCTGGGGGATCCGAATCTGGTGATGCCTGCAATCGTGATCTGTTCGCTCTGGATGTACGTCGGGTTCAACATGATCTACTTTCTGGCGGCGCTGCAGAACATCGATGCCAGTCTGGTCGAAGCCGCCAGGATTGACGGCGCCGGCCCGATACAGGTTTTCTGGAATGTCACGCGGCCGGCGATCACCCCGGTCGCGACGTTCGTCGTCGTCACCAGTACGATCGGTTCCTTCAATCTGTATGAACTGCCCAACACACTGTTACAGGGAGCCGGACCGAACAACAGTGGTCTGTTCGCCGTGACCTATCTTTACGGCTTCTTCAGCGCCCAGGATCTGGGGACGGCCGCGGCGGTGGGATGGGTGCTGGCGGCGGTCATCTTCGCGATAAGTCTCTTGCAAATCTTCATTTCCGGAGTCAGCAGGAGAGATTCATGAACACGTTGCGGTGGATTCTGCTGACCGTGTTCCTGGCGGCAATCCCGATCTGGCTGATCTCGCCCCGGGCCGGACGTGCCTACCTTCGCCTGAGCGTACTGTTGATGGTCTGCAGCCTGATGCTGCTCCCCTTCGTGTGGCTGATTTGCGCGGCCTTCAAGGATAAGTCGGTACTTAACGAATACACTTTCCTCCCGCCTGTCGCCCGGTGGTTTCCCGGAGACGCCGGAGAGCCGGCCCTTCTGAACCTTGGGAATTTCCGGGAGCTGTTCACTCCCCGACCTACCCTCCAAGGCCCCGTCAGCTTCTGGAGGTATCTGGTGAATTCGCTGTTCCTGGCGTCGGCCTCTACGGTGATCTCGCTGTTCTTCTGTTCGCTGGCCGGATATGCCCTGGCCAAGTACCGGTTTCGCGGCAGGTCGATTATCCAGACATTCATGCTGGCATCGTTGATGGTGCCCGGGGTGGTCTTTCTGATCCCCAACTGGGAAATCATCTGGAGACTGGGGTGGATGGACAGCTACCTCGGCCTGATTGTCCCGGGGGCCGTAAGCGTCTTTGGCATATTCCTGTTCCGGCAGGCGATGCTGGATATTCCGACTGAACTGATTGAGGCCGGGCGCATCGATGGCTGCTCGGAGTTTCGCATCTACCTCAGTCTCGTAGTGCCCCTGGTACGGCCCATGATCGGGGCCTTCTGCCTGCTGACGTTTCTGGGCCACTGGAATGCGTTCCTCGGTCCGAACATGTATCTGCAATCCCAGTCAAAACTTACGTTGCCTGTCGTGTTGAATCAGTACATCGGCGTGTACACGCAGCAATATGGAGTCTTCCTCGCCGGCACGCTGATCGCGATCATCCCCCCGGCCATCCTCTTTCTCTCCCTGCAGCGGGAGTTCATCGCCGGGCTGCAGAGCGGAGCGCTGAAGCAATGACGCAATTGACGCTTGTTCAAACGCAGCACACGGTCGAGATTCCCGGTTTTGCGACCTATCAGCATCAACCCGGGTTGCCCAAGCCGGCGATCCACCCGCTGCGAACTCCTTCCGGTCTGGTGATCAGTGGCTTTGAAATGTCTGACCACATCTGGCACCGTGGATTGTGGTTCACTTTCAAGTTCCTCAACGGCGACAACTTCTGGGAAGAGGGTCCGGACACGGGAGCTCAGGAAACTCTCGGTATCCCGCGCGCCACCATCGTCTCCGGTCAGCAGATCCGGGTTGAGCAGCAGTTGCACTGGAAGAACAAACGTGGGCATCCGGTAATCAGGGAGCGCCGTGTTCTCAATTTCATCCGGCATGGTGGTACGATCTGGCAGATCGATTGGTCCACAGATCTCCAAGCCAGCGAACAGCTCCTGATCGATCGAACACCGTATACCACCTGGGGTGGATACGGCGGTCTGGCTTTTCGTGCCTCACGAGAGCTGCATGAGGCCTGCTTCCTGCTTCCCGATGGAACTCAGGTCGAGAAACTGGCTGGAGAGCGTCACCCCTGGACGATCATGCAGGGCCGCCTCGACGGCGGAGCAGCCCGGTTCGTCAGCATCGGGTTTGTGGATCACCCCCGGAATTACCGTGCCCCTACGCCCTGGTATAACAAGAGCGGGGGGGGATTCTCATTCGTCAACGCGGCGATTGTTTTTCATGAGCCGATCAGCCTTGAGGCGCAAGAGCGATTGTCGTTGCGTTATGCGGTTTTCGTTCGAGACGGCCTCTGGCAACCCGGGGAGTTTGCAGCGATAGCGGAGGAGTTTTCAAAGAAATCGGAGCAGACAGATGGCTGATCGCATACAGCCCGGAAAGATCTTACGTGTATTGCATGTCGGTGTGGGTAATCGCGGGCGCTGGCTGCTGCAGAAGTGTGCCGAGCAGACCGGATTGCAACCGACACTTCTGTGTGACGTCTCACGGGAGAATCTCAACACTGCAGCAGCGCTGGCTGGACTGGGCCCTGAGGCGTGCTTCGAGGATCTGGACGCGGCCCTTGCCCGTGCCAAAGGCTCGATCGATTGCGTCATTGC
The DNA here is from genome assembly GCA_033579175.1 of Phycisphaerales bacterium. Classification (GTDB taxonomy): domain Bacteria; phylum Planctomycetota; class Phycisphaerae; order Tepidisphaerales; family Tepidisphaeraceae; genus JAVQWE01. The sequence continues at coordinate 5,705 of JAVQWE010000178.1, forward strand.
CTGCACCCCGACGATCACCCACGTTGCGATTGCAGAAAGGGCAATTGAGGCGGGGCTGCCGATCCTGATTGAAAAGGGAATGGCCCCTGATTGGAGCTCTGCCCGGAAACTGGCTCGTCTGGTGGCTGATCGATCGGCCAAGGTGTGTGTTGCCCAGAATTACCGTTACAACCCGGTCGAGCAGACGATCCGTGCAGCGATTGCTCAACCGAATCACCCGGCCCATCCGGGTCAGCCACATCTCGTCGTCTACAATCAGAATCGCGTGCGCCCGTTTCCGCGCACGTTGAATTATCCGTTCGCCAGCGTCTGGGACATGTCGTGCCATCACTTTGATACGATGATGCACTGGCTTGGT
>JAVQWE010000179.1:0-6031 GCA_033579175.1 Phycisphaerales bacterium
CGCCTCGGCCCCTCGGAAGAACAGGTAGCCAAAAACCACGATGCCCGCGTGGATGGCCAGCGAACCCAACAACGGAATCACGTTCTGGACCCATCGAAGCTGCCAAAATGACAGTCTGACGGTGGGTGGAGCGGGTAGATCGGCCTCAGGACCCGTTGTCGGCGGCGAAGGTGGAACCGAAGCGGAGGACATCTCCCAGGGGGCCTGACTGCCCCGAAAACTTAGTTGTAGCCCACTCAGAACGGGAATCAACCGGAATTCTACATGTCGTTGGAGTCTGCGCCACTAGGCCGGGGAGTTTCCGGCCGGCGGAATCGTCAGCGAGGGTCCGACCGCGGCTCGGGGGGTTGGGTGGGTTGCAAAGGCCACGGCCGAATTTCGGACCACGACGTTGCCCGGCGGGGCGTCGATTTGAGCCTCTCCGCCGGCACCGCCGGGGTGATTACAATGCGTCCGTGGCTGAAATCGTCCTGACCACGCTCAATGCTCGATACATCCACGCGGCCTTCGGGTTGCGATACCTGCTGGCGAATCTGGGGGAGCTGGCATCGGGCGCCAAACTGCTGGAGTTCGATATTCACCAGCGCTCCACGGATGTATTGGAGCGGATTCTGGCGGAAAACCCCCGGATCGTGGGGATCGGGGTCTACATCTGGAATGTCGAGCCGGCCACCCGGCTGGTGGCCGAGCTGAAGCGACTTCGCCCGCAGGTCACGGTCGTGCTTGGTGGGCCAGAGGTGAGCTACGAGACGGATTTACAACCGATCTGCCAATTGGCCGATTACGTCATCACGGGCGAGGCGGATTTGGCGTTTGCCAGCCTGTGCCGGCAGGTGCTTTCGGGCACCCCTCCGGCCGGCAGAGTGATCGCCGCGGAATTGCCGGGCTTTGCCCCTGTCACCGGCCGGCTGCCATCGGCTTCGGGGGGTCTGCCGTCTCTACCGGCTGCGGGAAACTTCGTCGAGCTGCCGTATCACCTGTACACCGATATCGACATTGCCCATCGCGTGATCTATGTCGAAGCTTCGCGCGGCTGCCCCTTTTCCTGCGAATTCTGCCTTTCGTCGCTGGACATCCCGGTTCGCAATGTGCCGCTGGAGCCGTTCCTTGCGGAAATGCAGAAACTGCTTGACCGCGGCTGCCGTCGATTCAAGTTCGTCGATCGGACGTTCAATCTCAACCTGAACATCAGCCGCGCGATCCTTCAGTTCTTCCTCGATCGCTATGTCGAGGGGCTTTTCGTGCATTTTGAGATGATTCCCGACCGCCTGCCCGAGGCCTTGCGCGAGTTGATCCGCAAGTTTCCGCCAGCGGCGCTGCAATTCGAAGTGGGAATTCAGACCTTCAACCCCGAAGTGGAAAAGCTCATCAGCCGACGGCAGGATCATGCCCGTTTGGAGGACAACCTGCGGTGGCTCCGTCAGGAAACAGGGGTTCATGTGCATGCTGATCTGATCGTGGGCCTGCCGGGGGAAGATCTGGCCAGCTTCGGGACCGGTTTTGACCGGCTGGTGGCCTTGGGGCCGCAGGAAATCCAGGTGGGCATTCTCAAGCGGCTGCGCGGCACGCCGATTGTCCGCCACGACCGCGAGTGGGGCATGGTGTACTCTCCCAACGCCCCTTATGAGGTGTTACAGACCCGGCTGATTCCCTTCGATCAGATGCAGCGGATGCGTCGATTCAGCCGCTATTGGGACCTGATCGCCAACAGCGGCAACTTCGTCGCGACGCTGCCTTTGTTGTGGGGCGACGGCTCGCCGTTCCAGTGGTTCCTGCGGTTTTCGGATTGGTTGTATCAGACGACCGGCCAAACCCATGCCATTGCCCTCAACTCCCTCGCCGAGCGATTGTTCCAGTTCCTGATCGACGTTCGCGGGTTGGAACCGCAACGCGCCGCCGAGGCCATCTGGAGCGATTTCCAGCGGGTTGGAAGGTCGGATCGACCTGAGTTTCTGCATCCCTATGTCGGCCCTGCCGATACCCGGATCGTCCGACCGTCGAAGCGAACGCGGCAACAACGGCACCTGCAGGCGACCCTGCAACTGGCGGATCAAAACCCATGAATCATCCGGTTTTTCTCGTGGCATTCGGCGTTGTTGTAGGAGTCTTTTCCGGTCTGATGGGGCTGGGCGGAGGCAGCATCATGATCCCCGTGATGGTGCTGCTGATGGGCTTTCAGCAGGCCAAGGCACACGGCATGAGCCTGATGGTCATGTGTGTGCCGGTGATGCTGCCGGCGGTGATTGCCTATTTCCGGGAGGGGCTTCTCACACGACAGGATCTGTGGGTCGCGGCACTGATTGCGGCGGGATTCGCCGGAGGCAGCTACTTCGGTGCCCATCTGGCGTTCTTCATCAACAAATACAAAGGCGGACTGCAGATCACCTTCGGGCTGCTGCTGATCTATGTGGCGGCGTACACGGCGCTGGGAAAGGAGAATATCGCGCGGAGCCTGGCGCTTTCGCTGCTGATCACCGTGCTGGCGGCGGTGGTGATTTTCGGCGGGAAGCTTCTGGAAAAGCGTTCCCCTCAGACGCCGACCCCCACGGCCTGGCGAACGTAGTCGACGGCGTTGCGGAATAAGCCCAGTCCGGCGGCCTCGAGGGGAAGCGCCGTAAGTCGAGTCCAGGCATAATGTTGCAGCGGTGTGACGTGCCGCTCCGGGTGGGGCATCAAACCCAGTACCAGCCCGCTCCCGTCGCACACCCCGGCGATGTCGTCCACGCTACCATTGGGATTGTGTGGAAACTGCCCCCCGGCAGGGGAACCGTCGGGCTGGACGTACACGAGCGCGACCCGATCATCCTCCCACAAGAACCGACGGGATGGCTCGTTGGCGGGGACGAATTTGCCTTCGGCATGGGCCACCGGCGCTTCAAAATCACGTAAACCCTTTGTCCATATGCATTTACGGCTGCGCGGGGCAAGGCGCACCCATCGGTCCACGAATCGCCCGCAATCGTTGTGCGTGAGCGTGCCCACCGGATGGGGGGGCTCAGACCCGCCGGCCGGTCCCGTGAACAGGTGGGTCTTGATCAATACCTGAAAACCATTGCAGATGCCGATGATGGGCTTTCCAAGGCTTCGAAAGCGCTCCAAGGCGTCCCCGAGGTGGTGGACCAACTGGTTGGCCAGGATTCGTCCGGCGGCGATGTCATCCCCGTAACTGAAGCCCCCGGGAATCGCCAGAATCTGGAACTCCTTCAGCCGCGAAGGATTCTCAACCAGCCGGTTCACATGAACAATCTGGCTGGTTGCGCCGGCCAGCTCAAACGCATGGGCGGTTTCGAGATCACAGTTGGTGCCGGCGGCGCGAAGAATGATCGCTCGGGGCTGCATGTGGGCAATTATAGAACACTCCGCGACGATCTCGAGGTCCGACGGGCGGATCGCAACCTTCGCCGAAGGGAACACCCCGAAACCGAGACCACCCCCAGCACGCTCGTCGATCGGCGCAGTCGCGCCTGCATGCCCGGCCGGGCGACCGCCTGGCCGGCCTCGTGTCCGGGCGGAAGGCCACGCCCTGCAGGCATCTGGTTTCCTGTGAGGGACGACTGTATGTTGCCCCCGGGATGCTGATTCAGAATCTTGCGGGGCTGTTCGACGGTTCCGGCTTCGTCAGGAAGCAGGGCCGCCGGCCGACGCCGGAAGACTGCGGCTTTCGCCCCGGACCGCTGGATGTGCTGATCGACCCGGCCTCGGGGCGCATCCAGCGCGTGGAACGCCAGATCCCCCCCGGCTCCTGCTTCTGCCTGAACGGCGAAGGACTGGTGGCGCTGCCGGGGTTTATTGACCCGCACACTCACGCCATCTTCGGGGGGCAGCGGTTCGAAGAATACTTTCTGCGGTGGGCCGGTCGGAGCTACGTGGAGATCGCGGCGGCCGGCGGCGGCATCCACAGCACGGTGCGCGCGACCCGAGACACATCGGACCCGTCGCTGCGCCAGGGGCTGCGCGCCCGGCTGCGTCGAATGCTCCGGTGCGGCGCGACGGTGGTTGAGGTCAAATCGGGCTATGCCGACAGCGCCGAGGGGGAACTGCGACTGTTGCGGATTATCCAGTCGCTCTCCGGTGATCCTCATTTGCCCGAAATCTGTCCGACATTTCTCGCGCTGCACGCCCTGCCACAGGGACGCGACGAGAGCGGCTTTGTGGATGAGATGATCGCCGCCTTGCCGCAGATCGCCGCCGCCAAGCTTGCAAAACACGTGGATGCCTTTCCCGAAAAGGGGTTTTTCACGCTGGAATCCGCGTTGCGTCTGGCCAGGTCGGCGGCGGGCTTCGGGCTGGCCGCCAAGATCCATGCCGATGAGCTGACCGATCTGGGCACTTCCGCCGCGTTCATACGGGCCGGCGCCAGGTCAATTGATCATCTGCAATGCATCTCGGATGAGGCGGTGGCTCTGCTGGCAGACAGCTCGACGGTGGCAACTCTGCTGCCGGCCACAAGTTTTTTCGTGGGCTTGCCGTATGCCAATGCCCGTCGATTGCTGGATGCCGGGGCGCGCGTCGCGCTGGCCACGGACTTCAACCCCGGCACCGCGCCGGCCAGCGATCTGCAACTCACCCATCTGCTGGCGGTGTCGCAACTGAAGATGACCGCGCCGGAGGTGCTGTGCGCCACGACGTTGAACGCCGCGGCGGCGGTGGGGCTGGAAGCCACGCACGGAGCGATTCTGCCGGGACGAGCGGGCAATCTGCTGCTGTACCGGGCCGGGCCGGACGTTGACCAGACGGGCATCCGCCTGCTGCAGGCGATCCTTCTGGAGCGTGCGGTTCCGGAGCGCGTCATCGTGCGTGGCGGGGAATTACCCCCCACCCGGGATGAACAGGTCTGAAGCCCGAATCGGCCGTGGACAGGGGTGGGCCGGTCTTGCCAAGCCAGCCCGCTCACCGCTGCTACCGGCCGGTTGATGACGGGCGGTTCCCGGCGGGGGGTTCATCGGCGGCGCGAATCTGCCCCGGGGGGTTGACCGGAACCCCCCCGATCCAGACCTGATCGACCGGTCCATTGCCGCAGCCGAAGACCAGTGCATCGGCCAGCGCGCCGGCGTCTATGCCGGCAAGATCGGGGTGCCTCAGGTCGACAGCGACGAGGTCGGCGAGCCTCCCCGGCGCGATCTGGCCGCTATTGACCCCCAGCGACAGTGCGCCTCCCAACGTCCCCACCTGCAAAAGCCCCGCCGCCGAAAAGCCACTGGCATCCACCACAATGCCTCGTCGCTGGAGGTGCAGCCGCTGACCGAATTCCAGCCACCGCAATTCTTCCAGGGGACTGATTCGAAGGTTGCAATCGGTTCCGATCGCAAGGCGCGTGCCCAAGTGACGCAACCACGGCAGATCGGCAAATCCATCTGCCAGATTGCCTTCGGTGATGGGACAGAGGCAGACTCCTCCCCCGCGGCGGGAGAATTCCGTCAGGTCTTCGGCATGGCTGTGGGTGCAGTGGATCGCGGTAACGGCCGGGTCGATGCCAATCGTCTCCAGCAGCAGGCGCAAGGGTCGGCGTTGATGGCGGGCGAGGGATTGTTCGATTTCGCCGTGGACCTCCTCGACATGGATATGGAAGGGCCAGCCATTGCCGGCAGCGGCATCGCGGATGTATTTGAGGTCCTCCGGTTCGGCCGCTCGGACGCTGTGGCAGGCCAGGGCCAGCGTTTGCCGGGAGGGGTCGAGCCGGCGCCCCAGGTGGTCCACCTGCCGCAGAAAATCCTGGCGCGAGACGGGGCCGAACCGGCGCTGCGCGCCCTGAAGCGGGCAACCCATCCCGCCGGTGGCGTAATAGCACTGGATGAGGACGAGGCGGATTCCCGCCTCCCGCGCCGCCGCGAGGATCGCGTGATCGAATTCCCAATCCGCGCAGTCATTGCCGGCATGGTGCAGGTAGTGAAACTCGCCGACCGTCGTGATACCGGCCCGAAGCATCTGTTCAAAGGCCTGCCGCGAGAGCTGATGGAAGGCATCGACATTCAGCGCCCCGGCCAGTTGGTACATCGTCTGGCGCCAGGTCCAGAAGTTGCCGCCGGTCGGG
>JAVQWE010000180.1:0-5946 GCA_033579175.1 Phycisphaerales bacterium
CATGAACGAGGAAGGCTTCGTTCGGCGGATGGTGCCCATGCCGGAGGGCTTGCCCGGACCGGTGTGGACGGATGCTGTGTTTGCCGTCCGCGACGGTTCTCGAGAGCGGCTGCTGGCTCACTTCAGCCGGATGAAAGACCTGGGCACCCGGCTGGAACGGGGCATCATGGTCTTCAACGATGAAGCGGCTGCTTTCGAAAAAGTGGTGGAAGTGCCCTTGGATCACCCGCTCGGACCGGAAGGGCAGGCGGTTTCACAGAAGCTGCTCGTGGACGGTGTGGAGTATCAGCTTTTCTGCCACTGGGGTCCGCCGAATATTCGAGTTCCCGCGGAATATGCCCGCGCGATCGATCTGGACTCCTATGAAGCCTACACGCCTCTGGTACCCGGCGGGCGATTTGCCGGCACGCAGACGCAACTTGACCGCCGAGAGGGAAAGCTGATCTGGGCCTGGAAGAAGAACACCGCCACGCTCTCCAACCGCCAGCAGAAGGAGTTACTCGATGCCGGGCTGATGAGCGAAGAAGAATCACCGCAACTGCTCCGCAACATTGAAGATGGCAAGCCCATCGTCGTGCACAGCGCATCGGCCGCCTATAACGAGTTCCGCGGCAAGTGGATCATGATCGCTCTGGAAATAGATGGCACGAGCAAGCTCGGTGAGGTCTGGTATAGCGAAGCCCCCGCTCCGGAAGGGCCGTGGCGATGGGCCAGGAAGATTGTTACGCACAATCGCTACAGCTTCTATAATCCTCGCATGCATGCGTTTTTTAACCAGGACGGGGGGCGATTGGTGTATTTCGAGGGCACTTTTGCAAACAGCCTCTCCGGGACCGAGGTGGCAACCCCCCGATACGAATACAACCAGGTCATGTATCGACTGGACCTGGCCGACCCTCGGCTTCGACCCTTGTGGGATCGATGAGGGCAATTCCCCTTTCCCCCGCGGCAAAACAGGCGGTTTTCGACTCTTCAGGCAAGCCGATTCGTCCGGAATCCTCAGATGGGTGTCGGAGTTGTCCTGTGGCTTGTCCCAGCGCATTCGGCCGACACGCAATCGCCCCGGACGGTTGTGATCCTGACGCAATTGCAAACGACGATGTCCGTTTTACAAAATGATTCACAATTGACGGTTTGGTCTTGCCTCTGGAGAATTCCTGCGTCATGTTCGTTCGACGGCGCGAGGCCCGCAACGCGCCGTATTCACGTCTGCGGGTTTTTCGGAGGGTAACAGAATGCGTCTTTCACTTCTGGCCAAGCGCATCAGCGCCCCTGCGGTGGTGTTCTGTCTGACGGCGTCTGTCGCTACCGCCAACGTCGGAACCGGCTTGTCGCTCGATCAGTATGAAGCCGGAACCGAGGTCACCAACAACACCATCGTCACCAACGGCGGGTTCGAAAACCTGACCGGCGGAGGCCAACCCGTCGGCTGGACGTTACAGAACACCTTCCAGGTGGGAGCGCCCGTCGGCCCGAACACCCACAACAGCGGCTCCCGCGCCGCCCAGGGGCCTCTAGGGGCGCCCGACCCGACGTCCCCGGCGTTCAACGGCTACCTGCAGAACGTAACTCTCGCACCCAACACGAATTACGTCCTCAGTGCCTACATGTGGAACTTCGGGTTGAATTTCGACCTGATTGTGGCAGAGGTGCGCGACAACCTCGGCAACTTTGTCAGCAACATCGCACTCACCCGCAACGACGATGCCGGGCAGGGACCTCCGGGCAACGTGCTGGACGGCAGCCGCGGGGTCTTCGGGTATACCGGCTTCAATTCGGGTGCCGGCGGGACGTTCCAACTCCTGGTGAAATGGGACACCGATGAAGGGGTCTCAGGGACTCGCCCGAGCATTGCCGGACAGATCGACAACGTTGCGATTACTCCGGCCAGCCAGTTCCAGCCGCCGCGCGTCCCCGAGCCGGCAGGGCTGGCACTGGTTGCGGTCGCCACCGCGGCCTTGTGGCGGCGACGGTAAATTCCGCTCCGCCTCAAGGGCGTGCGCGGTTGAACGAACCCCATGGCGTGGCGGTCCCTCGTGTCGGGCGAGTTGAATCGTCCCTCACGAAGGACCGTCTTGCATTACTGCGACAAGATGACCCGACGATTCTCTTCCCTTCCCTCACGCCCGACGCGCGGTTCCCGCAGTGCCCGGGCCAATCCCACTACGGTCAATCGCGCTCGCTTCTTCGAGATTGACAATCTGCATGTCACCCTGCGGCTGGGCTCGTATCGCGTCGAAACCCTGTACTGGGGTGTCCTCGGTGAAAAGTGGTGGCGAAACTATCTGCACGCGCATTCGTTCTTCGAGATGTGTTTTGCCTACGGCGGGCGCGGCACGTTCCGAATCCGCGATCAGGAGCACCCCGTCGAACGTGGGGAAATGTTCCTGGCCACGCCGGGCCTTTCGCACGAGATTATCTCCTCGCGTACCCAGCCGCTGGGGATTTATTTCGTTGCTTTCACACTGCTGCGGGTTCCGGATCACACCGCCTCAGAGGCGGATCGACCCATCGACCTGCTGCTGGAATCGCTCGGGCAGACGCGGAAGTTCGTGGTCCGACCGTCGCCGCTGTTCGAGCACACCCTCGAACTGCTCACCGAAGAAGTGGCCAGCAAGCCCCCCGGCTACACGCAAGCCATTCACGGGCTGGCCGGCAAGCTGATTCTCGACACCGCCCGAGCCTATTCCGAGGGTGTCCCCGCCGAGCCGCTGCCCCCTCTGGAACGGGGAAGCAAGGCGATTGTCCAGACGGCTGCGCGGTACCTTCGGGACAACTATTCGCGTCCGATCGAAGTTCGCGACGTGGCAGCACAGGTTCACCTGAGCGAACGGCACCTCTCGCGGTTGTTTGCACGCGAGACGGGCAAGAGTATTCTGGAATATCTGACCGATTTACGGATCGAAGCGGCCAGCCAGTTGCTGCTGGATGAGGCCATCCCCATCAAACAGGTGGCGCGGAGCGTGGGATATCCCGATCCCCACTATTTCACGACACTTTTCGGTCGAAAAACCGGCACGACCCCCGGGGTCTTCCGGCAGCAGCGCGGCACCCGCTTCCGCGACGAGGCCAAGCGCGGCGTTACCGGCGGGCTCGACGAATCGGTGGCGTGATGTCCGTTTTACAAACCGAATCGACCGAAGAATTCACTGAATTCCCAATGATCCACGGCCCAGCGCGTCCGTATCATATGAAAAGGCCGGAGTGCAAACCCCGGCGGTGTGGCGGGGCCGACGGGCTCTGAGACCGCCGGCTGTCAACGAGGACTTTCCCGATGAACCGGAAGCAAGCCTTTACGCTGGTGGAACTGCTGGTGGTGATCGGCATCATTGCGTTGCTGATTGGCATACTTATCCCCGCTCTCAGCAAGGCGCAGCAACAGGCGAAGGTGACCGCCTGCCTTTCCAACATCCGCCAGTTGACGCAAGGATGGATCATGTATGCCAACGAGTACAAAGGTTCGCTGGTCTGGGCAGAGACTCTCGACGAAGCCAACGACCCCGACCGCCGCGATGGCTGGGTGATTGATGTCCCCGGCAACCCCGACACCAACACCCGCGCCGCCATTGAGAAAGGCCTGTTGTGGAAATACGCCCCGGCCGCCGAGACCTACCGCTGCCCGGCGTCGTATGACCTGGCGAACTTCCGCAGCTATTCCATCAACACCTACATGAACGGCCGACCGTCGCTGTTGCCGGCGCCTGCACCTCCCCCGATCACCAAGCTTGCCCGGGCCAAGTCCAAATTGCTGGTGTTCATCGAAGAATACGATGAACGCGGCGTGAATCAGGGCAGTTTCTTCCAGTTCTGGGTGCACCCCATGGATAACAGCAACCAGCGGTGGAACTTCGGCGATGTCCCGGCGTTCTTCCACAAAAAGGGAACCAACATGAGCTTCGCCGACGGACACGCCGAACACAGGACCTGGTCGCGGGAACAGACGCTCAAAGCGCAGCGCTGGCCGCATGCGAACGGGCGGGCGCCGTTCCAGACCGGCAACACCGAACTGCTTGAGCTTCGTCGCCTGTGCTACGGACCGTGATCGCACTGGACACGCCCGCGCCCCGTGTGGACGCTACCCGGCGCATGTCCTCTTTCGCCCGGTTCCTGCAGCATCCGCTGTTCTCTTCCGTGGCATCGGCGGCGGTGCTGAACCTGGCCTTCGCGCCGTTCAACCAGTTCTATCTCGCCTGGGTCGCGCTGGCTCCCTGGTTGATTGCAGTGGCGCGCTCCGGATCGGCCTGGACCGCCGCCGGACTCGGCTTCGCCAGCGGGCTGATGTTCTTCGGCATCATGCTGCACTGGCTGTGGCATGCCACGATCCCGGGGACTTTCGCATTGCTCCTGTACCTGTCGCTGTACTGGGCACTGGCAGGGGGGGTGATCCATCGTGTGGCACGGTTGGCAGGGGTCTTCCCGGGTCACTCGGCAACCGGCTCCGTCATCCCGTTGCTGAAGTTTGCTCTGGGAGCCGCGGCGGTCTGGACCACCTGCGAATGGTTGCGGGGGTGGGTGTTCGGGGGGTTTCCATGGGCATCGCTTTCGCAAACGCAGGTTCCCGCGGTGCTGTTGTGCCAGATCGCCGAGCTGACGGGCCATTTTGGCATCAGTTTCTGGCTCGTGCTGATCAATGCGCTGATCGCCGGGCTGGTGCTCACGCAGTTTCGGGCACGACCGGTGCTGGCAGGCTCGGCCGTCGCGGGTTCGGTTACGCTCGGGGTCGTGGCCTTCGGATTGTGGCGTTGTGCGGAAGTTGTGCCCTCTGACGGGCCGAATATCCTGATCGTCCAGCCCGATTTCCCCCACGCACGGGGGGGCGCGCGGCGGGTCACGTTTGACCAGCAGATCCGTTTCCATTTCCAGACCACCGAACAGGCCTTGCAACAGGCTTCGGAACCGGTGGATCTGATCGTCTGGTCTGAAACGGTTCTGCCGGCGATGAATCCGGAGGCGATCCGGCGGTCTACAAACCCCGCCCACGCCACCGAACTGGAAAAGCGTCTGCGCGACCTCGTGCAGCGGAACAACACCAGCCTCGTTTTCGGCGGTTACGCGCTGCTGAAGCTCGAAGCCAGCCGCTCGGACGCCGACGTGCGCAATTCGACGTACCTGTACGCTCCCGACGCGTTGCCCCAACGGTATGACAAGATTCATCTGGTCCCCTTTGGCGAAACCGTATGGTTCAAGGATTCCATTCCCTGGCTGCATCGTCTGCTGTTCAAACTGGCCGCATATTCCGTCGAATATGTGATCACGCCAGGCGACCGCGCCGCGATGACCGTTTTCTCGATCCCCTGCCACAGGCGCGGGCCAGGCGACAGCTCAGCGACGCAGCGCGTGCGCTTCATCACGCCCATCTGCTTCGAGTCCATCAACAGCGCGCTGGTTGCGCAGATGTTGCGTGAACCGGGCGGAGGGAAACGCGCCGACCTCATCGTCAACATCACCAACGACGGGTGGTTCAACCGCTTCCATAAGGCGCAGAACATGCAGATGTCGCGCCTGCGGGCTGTGGAAAACCGCCTGTGGATGGTGCGCGCCAGCAACACGGGCATCAGCGGGGTGATCGATCCTGCCGGCAGGCTGGTGGAATCTCTGCCGGCCGGGCGGGAAGGCGTGATCGTCCGGCGGGTTGGGATCGACCCGCGCGCCACCCCGTATACGCGGCTGGGAAACTGGTTTCCGGCACTTTGCGCAGGTGTCTCGATGCTGATGCTGGTCGGCATCCTGTTCGGGAGGCTGCGATGATTGTTCATGCCCCTCCCTGGTGGCCGGCCGTCGACGGTCACGGAAGAGAAACAGACTCTGCCCGTTCCACGCTGGACCGATTCCGCGATCACGCGGCGCTGGTGCGGTGGTCGCAGGAAGCTTGCGCCGATGCGAGAGCACGGGGCTTCGTTCCGCTCTCGGTTGCAGTTGCCTTGTTCGTTGTTCTTCTGGTGATCC
>JAVQWE010000181.1:0-5932 GCA_033579175.1 Phycisphaerales bacterium
GATCGGTCGGTTCGATGACCTTGCCGCCGAATCGTTCTACGAGCGACGCGAGGTTGGGCCGGTTCAAGCCGATTTCGTCAAACTCCACGGCCTCGCGGTCGGGCACGGCGATACGGCGGAGCACTGTACCCTCCAGCCGCACCGAGAGGACTCTCGACTCTGCAACCCGCCGCAACGGCAGCTCGTAGCGGCCGGGTCCCGTTTGGGTCATGGTCAGACGCTCAGTCGTGTGGTCAAACATCACCTCCAGGGACAGCCCGTTCATCGGCACATCGTCATCTACCGCTTCCACGATGAGCCTGTCAGGATCGCCCCAACGCACTGAAGCGACGAAACGGGGATCATTCGGCGGAGCCTCGATCACGGTGGCGGTCTTCTCGATCAAGTCGAAGGTGGGGGCAAACGCCAGGCCAATGACACGGCCGGCACCCACGCGCCAGTCGGCGGCGAGAGGCCAGCGGTGGCTATCGGGCGTGGAGGCCAGTTCCGTGGCTCCCTCGCGCAGCCATGTCCGCTCAAATTCTTCGATCATCACCACCAAATCGATCGGGGGGGCCAGCCGCATCAGGCGCCGCAGTGGCACCGGCTCAGCTGCGACGGCGGATCGGCCTAGCTCTTGCAGGCCTGTCAGCCACGGTTGCGCCTGCTTCGGTCGGGTGAGCGTTCCCCCCGCCGTCCGCACCAGCTCTTCCAACGAGCGCGAGGGTTCGAACGATCCAACGGCAAGAACCAGCAGGCGGGAGTCCGATTCCAGCACTGCCCGCCCGAGCGCGGCCGGATCGCCAATCTCAGTTTCGCCATCCGTAATGACCAGGATCACCCGAACAAGCTTTGTTTCCAGTTCGAGAATCTGCTGAAGAACGGCCTCGAGGTTGGTCGGACCTCGGGGTGTGACCGATGCGAAATCACCGATGCTTTGCGGAACACTGTGCACAGGCATCGGACCGGCCCAAAGACGAAACGACTCTGAAAATGACCCGATCGTCGCCAAGTCGTTCGGCGGGAGCCATCGCAGCCATGCTTGCACTGCCCGACGAGCCTGTTCGAAGCGCGTGGAAGCCCCCTCGGCTGCCGACATCGAGCCGCTGGCGTCAAGCAGGATGACCCAGTGGCGACCCGGGAACGGGGGGGAGGCAGCCAACGGGGACATCGCATCCACATGACTGCCAGTCCAGCCGCCGGCGGCGTAGCCGTGCGGACCACCGGTCAGGATCAGGGTTCCGCCAAGGTCCCGGACGTAGCGGGTGAGGCAGTCAATCTGTTCGTCAGCAAATTGCTCGCGTGGAGCTGCAAGAGCGATGACCGCCGCGTTCAGCAGCTCCAATGAATCGTTCGGCACGTTGCTGGGATGAACCTGGAGCCACCCGGGCGGCGCCCCCTCGCCCAGCCAGATTCTTCGAAAATCGTGGTCTGGTGGGCAGACCGTGAGAGAATCGTTTTCTGGCCAGGAATCGCCCGCCGCCAGCGTTGCCCTGATCCAGCCCGGAGTGGCCACCCGGTGGAAGGTCACCGTTTGCATGCCCGGTGCGAGTCGAAAAGTCTCGATGCGTTCACCGCCGGAACATCGCAGCTCGCGCCCGCCACGATCGTTCCGCACAGCAATCACGGCGTGGTTGCCCCGGAAATCGATGGAACGAACGGAACCGTCGGCAGCGGCCTGGAGTCCGGGATCGACAACGGCGTACACCGGAGGCGAGTTCGAGGGCAACGCAAACTGGCCGTCGCTGAACAACAGGATCGCGTCGGCGGCGGGAGGCAGGAAGCGCGTACGGTCGCAGGGCAGATCCGGCAGAGGATCCGCCGCGGGGACGCTAATGACCTCCGCCGCGAACACGAGCTCCTGCACCGGCAGCGTTGGGAGCAGTTGCCGAACCCGCGCAGTCCGGACCGTTCGATCGCGGTACGCCGCGGAACGGGTACTCGGCGACAGATCGATCATGACAACGACGTGCGGCGTCGTTTCCCGGAAAATCAGGGGGGAAGCACATGCCAACCCCAGAAGCCCGATCGCCACGATCATGGTCGTTTTCAGCCGGGCGGGCGCTGCGCTCCGCAGCCACAAAAGCGCAGCGCCGGCTGCCAGCAGTGCAATCGTGACCAGCAGCGTTTCGGAAAGACCCCAATGCATCTTTGGCTGATTGTTCCGCGCCGTGATACCATCGGAGAGATTGGCAGGGAAGTATGGAGTGACTGATTCCATGGCCAGTCCGATGATTCGATCAACCACAATTCTGAGCGTTCGCCGCGGGGGCAAAGTCGCGTTGGGAGGCGATGGTCAGGTGACCATTGGCAGCACCGTTGCCAAGCACGATGCGACAAAAGTTCGCCGGCTTGCCGGAGGACGCGTGCTGGTGGGGTTCGCCGGGGCCGCGGCCGACGCTTTCGCGCTTCTGGAGCGTTTCGAGGAGAAGTTGAATGAGTACCCTGACAACACGCGCCGGGCGGCGATCGAGCTGGCCAGGGCATGGAGGACCGACCGGTTGCTTCGAAGGCTGGAGGCCATGCTTGCCGTAGCTGACGCGTCCTGTTCGCTGATCGTCGGGGGCAACGGCGATGTCATCGAGCCAACCGATGGCGTGGTGGCCATCGGCTCCGGCGGGCCGCTGGCCGCGGCAGCGGCCAAGGCGCTGCTGGCACATTCCAGCCTGGATGCCCCCGGAATTGTCGAAGCTGCCCTGCGGATCGCAGGGGAGCTTTGCATTTACACAAACCAGCAGATTCGGGTCGAATCACTCTGAGCTGCGGTTTTGCCGGCGGCCAGTTGTTGGGTGGAGAGTGTGGCCGGGTCTGCGTCAAGGGAACCTCTGCTTGCGCAGCGTTCAGGCGCGGCACGTGAAGCCGGCTTGGCCAGGCTGTGTACGCTGACTTTGAAGTTGCATTTTCACGACGGCAGCTATGACATCACTGACACCTCGGGAAATCGTTGCCGAACTGGATCGCTACATTGTCGGGCAGGCGGCTGCCAAGCGAGCGGTTGCGATTGCTGTGCGCAACCGCTGGCGGCGTCAGCAGTTGCCTGCGGACACCCGGGGCGAGGTTTCACCCAAGAATATTCTCATGATCGGCCCGACGGGCGTAGGGAAGACTGAGATTGCCCGGCGTCTGGCGGGTCTGGTCAATGCACCATTCATCAAGGTTGAAGCGACGAAGTTCACGGAAGTGGGGTATCGCGGTCGGGATGTGGATTCGATGATCCGCGATCTGGTGGATTGTGCCATCCAGCTTGTCCGCAGCGAGATGGAACAAGGCGTGCGGGGCCGTGCTGAGGAAGCGGTGGAAGAGCGGCTGCTTGATCTTCTGCTGCCTCTGCCAACGCGGCGCTCGCGCCGGGGAGCATCGGAAGGCGAAGAGCCGGCGGAAGATTCGCCGAGCCGCACGCGCGAGAAGCTTCGGACGCAGCTTCGCAGCGGCGCATTGGAGGATCGAATGGTGGAGCTTGTCGTCGAGAGCAAAGCCAGTGTCCTCCGCATGCTGGGTCCGGAATTGATGGCGGCGGATGCGGACCTTGAGTTGATGTTCGAAAAAATTCTTCCCACGCAGCGGCAAACCCGCAAGATGTCGGTGGCGGAGGCACGCAAGGTTCTGCTGGCGGAAGAATCGGAAAAACTGCTGGATAAGGACAAGATTCATCGAACTGCCATCGAACGAGTCGAGCAAAGCGGCATCGTCTTTATCGATGAGATCGACAAGATCGCCGGCAGTGGAACCGAACACGGGCCGGACGTCAGCCGTCAAGGCGTGCAACGGGACCTTCTGCCGATTGTCGAGGGTTCGACGGTCAGCACCCGATACGGGGGCGTCCGGACGGATTACATCCTGTTTATCGCGGCGGGGGCGTTTCACATTTCAAAACCGAGTGACCTCATGCCGGAACTGCAGGGCCGATTCCCCATTCGAGTGGAGCTGTCCGACCTGACCAAAGCTGACTTTGTGAGGATTCTCACAGAACCGGCCAATTCGCTGGTTCGGCAGACCACCGCTCTGCTGTCTACTGAGGGGGTGAAAGTCATTTTCACCCCGGACGCCATTGAGGAGATGGCTCAGATCGCTTTCGAGGTGAATCGCCGGACGCAGAACATCGGTGCCCGGCGGCTTTACACGATTCTGGAGCGCGTGACCGAAGAGCTCAGCTTCCACGCGCCCGACGCCGCCGGCACGGAAGTGACGATCAATGCTGCCTACGTCCGAAAGCGACTGGCGGACGTGACCAAAGACGAAGATCTGAGTAATTTCATTCTCTGATGCGCCCGGGAAATTCAAAATCGAGCACGTCCCCGGGAAGACGCCTGCTCTGGGGCGTTGCGAATCTGCTGTTGCTTCTGATCATCGCGGCGGTCGTATGGGCCACTTTATTGCCGGTCATTCATGGTCCGAATCCTGAAGCGCAATCGGAATTCGGGGGAAGGCGTCTTCGAAGGTAGCGGGGCGGGATGACCCTGCCGGGTGGCTTTACCCGGGTGGGGCGCGAATCATTCAGAGAGCGGAGGCATCCCCGGACGATCCGGGTCCCGCAGAAGAAGCAGGCCGGTGAAGGCATCATCCCGCCCGAAATCGACGGGGCCGGCCCAACTGGCGCTCTCGCCGGTTTTGGACTTGTGCTGAGAAAAGTTGAATCGCAACAACACCGGCCGCTGGGGCCTGCCGTTGGGGCCGAACAGCCTCGAAGCGTCCATGATCGCCGACCAGGGAATTGCGATCTCACCCCGCCACTCCGAACCGTCGATGCGCGCCTGATAGCGGATGCCCGCACCCTCAAACGGCTGCCAAGGATCAATCGACTGCCTCGGATCCCCCTTTCGCTCGACCCAGACACTGCCGTTGGCCTTGCAGACCACGTGCAGCACCGGACCCGGCGTGTTGTCCGCATAAACCGGCTGGATCAGCAACTGGCACAAGTCTTCCCCCCACGCCCGGCGGAACTGATAACTCACGAAATTGCGAATCTGCCGGGTCACTACCGGTGGCAGCCCGTCGACTTTGAAGGCCAGATAAAACTTTTCATCGCTCCAGCCGGAGTACACGCTGCTGGGCGTGTCGGCCGGCTCAATCACTCCCGCCTGTAGAGCCGGTCGGCTGAACATGCGGATGAGCGGTCTGCCCTCATACAGGGCGTCGAGGGAATCCCAGTCGTCCAGATCACCGTTAATGTGAATCGGGCGTTCGCGGCGGTCGCAGACGGCCACCGGAACCTGCACTTTCAGGACGGTTTGCTCGCGGGTAAACCCATTGGTGAAAACGACTTGCAGCGGCTCCTGGGTCCGGATCGGCGCGGCCGCAGGATCAATCCGGGCTTCCATCGTGAACCGCCGAACCTGATAGGTTGCCAGCGACGGGATCGAGATCGGTCGGGGGCTGGCCTGGACGCCCTCATAGACGGCAGTCCACTGCAGGGAGTTCTGGTCCGGGCGGCTGTCCGAGGCGTTATAGATGTCGATCCCCAGTCGGAGGTTAACAAACGACTCTCCCGGTCCGCTGGAGGGGTCGGCGGTCCAGAGGGTCGATCGAGCCATCAGCACCGGGCGCTCCTGCGGAACCGTCCAACGTAACATCCGCAAATTGATGGCCTGTTCTCGCCGGGCATCCAGCGGCACCCCCGGCTCGCGCAGGAGAATGTTGTCCACCAGCAGTTGCCGGGCTTCGCGCCAGGCCATCGGATTGGCCGTTCCGCACATGAGGGCATAGGTAGGATCCTGCTGCTGATTCGGCTGAATTTCCACCGGTTTGGTGATCAAGCGCGCCATGAGGAACGCGTTAATCGTCTGACCGCGCTGTCGCGCCAGCCACAAGTACTCGTAATCCTGCTGGGCGTTTCGCAGCCACTTGAGCTGCACCGTGGGAACAGGATCCTCGACGCCAAACCACTCGCCGGGATAAAACCAGATCAGCTCGTTGGGATCTGCCGCCTGCGTCGGAGATGCGCCCCGCGGAAGCA
>JAVQWE010000182.1:0-5865 GCA_033579175.1 Phycisphaerales bacterium
TTCAGCGTCTGCCAGAATTGCTCCAGCAATGCGTCGTCGGCAAGCATCACCACGTCGGTGGCAATCGGGGCCTGATTTGCCGTGGCAAGGAACGTCAGCGCCACACGCCGTTTTCGCGGGTCGGCCGCCTGTTCAAGGGCAGAAGCAATGGCGCTGCGCGCCGCTGCGGTGGGGCCGGGAGCTCGGGGATTTTCGCCGAGGGCCGAGGCCAGGTCGTTCCGGCAGGCTGCCAGCGCCTCAGCGGGTATGTCCGAACCCGGTCGCTTGGAGAGGACGAAGAGGGCGAAGCGGGCGGGGTGTCCGGGATAAGAGGCTGGCGACAGGAACACGACGGGCATCTGATCCACGGCAACGCGCAACAACGCCAGTTCGAAACGCTGTTGTGTCTCAGGCTCTGACGCGGAGTTTGAAAGCGCGCCGCCGGGACCGGTATTGCTCCGGAGCGGATGGCTGAACTCAATCGCGAGTTCAACCAGGTCCTGCTTGTTTGCGGTTTCCAAAGGTGGCCTGCTGACATACAGTCGAAGGACGGGAGAGTCGGTTTGACTGCGAGCCTCGCTCAACCCGACAAAGCTCACCCCGCGGGGAAGGGCGATAGCATGGCTCGCAACCGTCTGCTTGGCGGAGTCGGGCATTCGATCGACAGTTTCCACGGCGGCGGCCGCCTCGGCGCCGGTCGCCACGCGCCAGTACAGCATCAAGCGGGGAGTTGCCCGAACCGAATCTTCGCCAAGTTCTGAGAAAATGACATCCGCTGCTGATCCGAGGGGCTCTTTCACCTGAGGCGGGGGAGAGGTGAGCAGCAGAAGCCGAAGTTCGAAGCCTTCGGCGGTGGATTCATCGACGGCGGCGGTTCGTATTGGTCCGGCAAGGGGGGTGCCGGCAAAGTGGCTGGTGAGCCATTCGATCGGCGGGGCGGGCAAGGTCGCCGGACGGCCCGCGCGTGGTCCAGCACAGCCCCCGAAAACACCCATGAGGCAGACAAGCAACGCAGCCGGCAGCCGGATCGATCGCGGGCTCATCACACGCCACTTCAGCCACGACTGATCCTAAACGTTACACGCCCGCGCTGGCAAATTCCGGCAGGTTGCGCCGATCCTCAGACTTCAGGACCCATTGATAAAACCGTTCCGTTCGTTCAGCGAGGACAGGCCAGGCGTATTCGCGCCTGACAAACCGGCGGGCCGCTGCTCCCAGTGCTGCTGCCTGCGAAGGCTGGCTCAACAGCCGTTGCATGTGGCGGGTGAGGGTGTCTACGTCGCCCACGGGGAAGAACAGATCGTATCCTTCGACGCGCTCCAGAAGCTCACGGTGGGGGGGGATGTCGCTGGCAATGGCACAAGTGCCGCGTTCCATGCACTCAAGCAGCGACGAGGGCAGGCCCTCCAGCTCGCTGGCGGTGACGTAAAACGCCGCCGCTCGGAAAAGCGTCTCCAGCGCGCTGCCGGATTGCTGACCGGTAAACACGATACGATCATCACCGGCACACGCTTCGTGAAGCGATCGGACGTAATCGGGCGTTGTGGAACCGTCTCCCACGATGGCGAGCTTGAAGTCGGTGGCGAGGCGTCGGAAGGCCCCGATCGTGTCTTGAAGCCGCTTTTCCGGGACGAGCCTTCCAATCGCCACGATGAAACGCCCCGGAATCAGGTGAAATCGTCCCAGGACCTGGGTATCGATCGGAAGCTGATCGGGAGTAATCGAGATTCCGTTGGGCAAGAGGGCAGTCGGAATGCCGTAAGTTGTTTCGTAATAATGCTTTAAGGCGCGATTGACCACCACCACAGCCGCGGCGGATCGCACCATGGCACGTTCTCCAAGCTGGATCACCCGGCTGCCCAGTCCCTTCCACTTCTCCCGCTGCCAGTCGAGCCCGTGAACGTGCGAAATCACCGGGATTCCGGCCGCGGCGGCAAGCGGCGCGGCAACATTGGGTGCAATGGCGTGCAGGGAAATGAGGTCGAAGGGTCTTCCCAGCCGGTCGCCGCGCATCAGTGCATGCGCCATGCTCAGGATGGAATGGGAGACCGTTTCGCCGTACTTCCCTCCCGGTGCCGGGATGAACTTCTGGTGCAGACCCAGCCAGGCATCATCTGGCATGCGGGGCACCATCGGTCGGCAGTAGACCGTGATTTCATGACCGTTGCGGGCCATGAGGCCGAAGAGGTTTTCGACGATTTTTTCGATCCCACTGTAGTTGCTGGGGACTCCTCGGCACCCGATCACGGCAATTCTCATGGGCGAATGCGTATGCTCACGAGGACCAACCCGGGCGGAATCGGCACTCTTCGTGACTTGACGATCTTCCGGCTGGGCAACGGCCGCAGCGACCGACGGTGTCCCGCGCAATCGCCTAGCGTGCCCCGGCCAGAGCATTCCAGCTTGAAGCGAATTCATGTTGACCTTCCACTCTGCCAGATGATCCGGCGCAGGTTGATGCCACGCGCCGATACGCTCGAATCAGGCTCGCATAAAAAGCCTCCGGCGAGTAGCAGCGCTCGGCCTTGGCCCGTCCGGCAGCCCCCATCGACCGGCGGGCGCCGGCATCATCCCAAAGCCGGCGCATGGCTGCGGCCAGCGCTTCGGCATCTCCGGGCGGGACCAGCAGGCCCGTCCGGCCGTGTTCGACAATTTCCTGCAGTCCTCCCGCCCGCGACGCGATCACCGGAAGCCCGCGCATCATCGCTTCCACGGCGACAAGTCCAAACGCTTCCCACCAGATGCTGGGAACCACCAGCATGCGCGCTGCGTCGAGGAAATCTGCCGTTTGCTTTCGGTCAAGCTTTCCAACGAATTGGATGTTCCCCGGTGCTCGCCGGACCACCCCGGGCATGGACGCAGGATCGCCCGCAATCTTCACTGGAAGCCCCGTCCGCGCGGCTGCGGCCAGCAGCACGTCGATGCCTTTTTCCGGGCTGATCCTGCCAACGAACGCGATGTAGGAGCCTTCGCCGCCTGGAGAGGGGGCACACGGCAGGTCGGTGAAGTTGCTGATCACGAGGCAACGGCCGGCGGGATAGCCCCCTCGGACCACCATCGCACGGACGAAGTCCGAGGGGCACAGATACAGCGAAACGTTCTCCCGGATCTTGTCCGTGAGACGCGCGAAGGCGTTCCGAGCCGCATACGCAACACTCATCGGCCAGCTACCCCGGCAATTCCGCAGCAGACAGTGATGTTCGCCATGGTCAAGGCATAACGTGCAAGGCTGACCGTTGCGCAGATGCTGGGCCGTCGGGCAGGTGAGCTTGTAGTCATGCACGTGCATTACCACGGGCACTCGCATTTCGCGGCAGGCATCCAGCACGCTCACCGAAAACTGGGGAAACAGGTTGTGCACATGGACCAGGTCGGGTCGGATCGTTTCAAGCAATCTGGACATCTCCCGTCGGGCAGCGGGCGAATACACCGCCGAGCCAAACGCCAGGAGTTTCTGGCGGAACGATCGGATCTCGGCGTTATCGCGCTGCAACTCGGCAACCTCGTGACCGCGTTGGCGAAGCAGTGCGCTGAGCGCTTCGAACATCAGCTCCGACCCGCCGGCGCCGACATGGCGATTATGCACGTTGAGGATTCTCACGCGGAAGCTCCGTCGGAGTCGGAAGGAGAGTTCGATAAAAATCCCCATGAGCCCTGCTGACCGCCTGCCAGCTCAACGGCGCGGTGCTGCGGAACGCCCTGTGGCGGAGTTCCTGACGCAGTTGGGGATCGGTGATCAGTTTCCGCAGTGCCCCGGCCAATGCCGAAGCGTCCTGAACGGGCACCAGCAGAACATCGTACACGTCTTTCAGTTCGGGCGGCGTCGCCGGACCGTTGGTGGTTACAGTCGGCAGGCCATGCTGAAGGCACGCCAGCATGCTTGAGCGGTTAAACGATGCCCCGGAGTGAAACGGCAGGGCGGCGGCGTCAGCGGCGTGGAGGCAGCGACTGACCTGCTCAAGATCGGCCCCTCGCACCCAGATCGCGCCGGATGCCCGGATGCGGTCGGTAAGCGGGGCAACATAATCCGCGTCCCGGTCAAAATCGCCCACGACCATGACGCGGGCGTTGTGTGCTTCCTGCCGCAGTGAATCAACGGCATCGAGAAGCTCGCTCAAACCCTTATGGGGGTAAAGAATGCCGAAATGGGCGATGAGGAACTCCTCCTCGGCCGCCCCCAGCTCACGCCTCCAAAGTCGGCGGGTGTCCTCGTCGCAAGGCAGGACCGGGGTGTTGGAAGCGATTGGAATGTGCACCAGCGGCGCATGGCGAAGCGGCGACCACCGGCGGAGAAAGGGGGCATCGCCCGCATCCACGTGAATCAGCGCGGTGGCGGACATCAGCATGGGGACGACCCTGGCCCTCCAGCGCCACCGCATGACTCGAAAATCATGGATCGTCACGACACAGGGTATTCCCGCCAGGCGCAGCCACAAGGGAATCAGATTCACGCCGGGTCCGCGTCCGTATTTCACGGAGGGATATTGCATATGAACCAGATCGAAGCCCCGGGCCAGCTCGATCAGTTCGTGCCGACGACGCAGTCCCCAATCTGGCATCCGACGGAGGACCCGGAACGGGCGGCGAGAGTCTTCGGGGGATTCACCGGCGGTCGTCAACAGGGTGATGTCCCATCCATCCCTGACCAGTTGCCCACAGAGCCGGTCGATGTAATCCCCGATCCCGCTGAGCGCAGGGGGAAAATCACCGCAAATCATCAGCAGCCGCGGTCCGCTCATTTCACGATTCCTCCCTCGACCCGCGGCCGGGCCAGGGCCGCAAAAGCCATGGCGGACCACAACAGCAGAGTCCACAGATGGGCATCGACCGTCGCAGACTCCGTAAGACCATGGATGATTGCAAATCCCGTCAAGCCCGCGGCGAACGCCGCCGTCGCGGCACGCGTTCTGCGCGCATACCAACACCAGCGACCGAACGCCGTCAACAGGCAGAAGCTGTACAACGCGGCGCCGATCAGACCCAGTTCCAGAGTGGTGTCGATATAGGCCGAGTGACCTTCGCTGATCTTGAACTGAACGAATCGGCTCACGTCGCGGGCCATTTCCGGGGTCCAGAAGCTGTCGAAGCCGAACCCGATCATCAGCCGGGCCTCGTCGCGCGTCAGATGCCGCAGGGCGAAGCGCCAGATGTCAGTGCGCCCGGTGAGAGTGGTAACATCGCTGTCCTGACGCGCCAGCAACGCCTTCTGCCAGATCGGCGGAACCAGATCGAGCGTGTACAGCGTTCCTAGGACGGCGGCACTCCAAAGCACGGGAAGTCCGACCAGAATAAGCCGGCGCAGCGGCCAGCGCACGATCGTCATGACCAGAGCGCCGAAAACCCCGGCAAACAAGGCCGTGCGTGACTGGGTCATCAGCAGCCCAATGCCGCCAGCGGTCGCCAAGGCGAAAAACCACCGTCGGCTGGGGGTTCTCCAGTCAGCCAGCGCCAATGCCCCCAGCACCAGCAGGACCATGCAAATGCCGGTGTGATTGGGGTGCATCGTGCCGGCAAAGCGGTAGCCGGCCTGCATCGGGCTGCCGCCGAAAACCGCTTCCGCCACGACTCCCACAATCAGACAGGTTGCGCCGTATGCCAACCCGATCGTCGGCAGGATCACGAGCGTATGCCGGCGGACGAGTGCAACGACGGCGGCGATCATCGCCAGAAGTACGATGAAACGTTTGGCGGTAAGAGCGGGGGCGTGGCTCCACAGAATGCTCAGAAAGCACCAGGAAACCAGCAGAACCAGTGGATATGACAGCAGCAGGTCGATTCGCAGCTGCCGTCGCGACGGCAACAAAATCCCGGCAACGCCGGCGGCGCCGAGCGCCAGAAATGCCACCTGTCTGAGCCGCGTTCCCTCGCTCATCCGCGTGACAAGCT
>JAVQWE010000183.1:0-5797 GCA_033579175.1 Phycisphaerales bacterium
GGTCTTCGGTTCATCGGTCCTTTCTCCTGCTTCGGCGATCATAACCGGTAAGACAGCCCGATTGCGAGACACCGTCTCTCCACCCACCCCGCCGTGTTAAGGACCGGTTTGCACCACCGCCCCCGGTGTCCCCGTGCCGACCGCGGGGCGCACATCCTGCAATCGCCCCAGCCGCCGAAGCTCCGGAAATGCCTTTGCCGCCCAGCCGACCACCCCCAGCGTCGCCACGCCTCCGACCACGACGGCCCGCACCGGGCCGATCAGCCATGCCAGCACTCCGGATTCCACCTTCCCCAGCTCGTTGCTGGAGATGATGAAGATCTGATTCACCGCCGACACACGTCCGCGCATCGAATCGGGTGTGGCAAGCTGCACCAGAGTGTGCCGCACCACAACGCTGAGATTGTCGCAAACCCCCGTCAGCACCAGCATCCCAAACGACAGCCAGAAGCTTCCGGAAAGACCGAACACGATCGTCGCCAGCCCGTACCCCGCCACCGCCACCAGCATGACCCTGCCGGCACGACGGAACGGCGGCAGATGCGCTTGCGTTACCGCCATCAGGACCGCGCCGATCGACGGGGCGGCCATCAGCCAGCCGAACACCAGCGCACGATCGGAGGGATTGTCGGTCAGCCGATCTGCAAATGCCGGAAGCAGCGCCACCACCCCGCTGAAGATCACCGCCAGAAGATCCAGCAGCATCGGTCCCAGCAGCAGCCGGTTCCTGAGGACAAACTGCGCCCCGCTGATGAGAGTCTGCAGGCTCATCGGGCGCGTGTTGCCACCCGAGGGCACTTCTGGAAGAAAGCAGGTCAGAAGCAGGCAGCCGGCCATGGCCGCCGCACTGAACCCGTACGCCGCCGATGTGCTGAAATAAGCGATGATGAATCCCGTCAGCGCCGGAGCTATCGAAGACGCCAGCTCGAAGATGCTGCTGTTCCAGGTGACGGCATTGGCGAAAATCCCCGGGGGTACCAGGTTTGGCAGGATTGCCGCCCGTGCCGGGCGACCGAACGTCAGAGCGACGGCGTTCACCGTCAGCAACGCAAAAATCGTCACCAGACCATGCCAGAACGCCAGTAGCAACGGGCAGGCCACCAGCACCACCTGCGTGAGAATCAACACCCGCTTGCGGCTGAACGTGTCGGCGACATGCCCGGCGGGCATCGCCAACGTCAGCAACGGAATCGCGTTGGCCAGACCGATCATACCCACCATCAGCGATGAGTTGGTCTTGGCATACACATCGTACGTCGCCGCCGCCGACAACGTCTGACTCCCCATGATCGCCAGCACAAAACTTCCGATATACAGCCGGTACGCAGGGATTCGAAACGCCGCGTACGGGTCGTGTTTCCGCTCCGGCGTGCCCAATGGAGCCACTTCGGCCGTGGCACCCTGAAGAACTTCGCTCTCGCGTCCTTCAACGGGCGGTTGGGTTTGCGAAACGGACATGGGAGGATTCTTTCAGGCTCCGGGCGGTTGGCTCGTCGCCGGCGCGGCAGCTTCCGGCTGATCCTGCAACGCACCCGGCGCGATGCGCAGGACCAGAACGCTGTTCTTACTGCCAAAGGCGATGCAGTTGCAAAGCGCATATTCGGCCAGACATCGACGGGACTGCCCCGGAATGTAATCCAGATCACATTCCGGGTCCGGCCGCTCAAGATTGATCGTGGGATGTGCCCAGCCCCGACGAAGGCACAGGATGGTCGCGGCCACCCCGGCGGCACCGCAGGCGCCCTGAGGGTGCCCGATCATTGATTTGGTCGCGCTCATCGGAACCCGGTCGGCCTGCGGACCCAGCGCCAGACGCAGCGCCCGAGTCTCCAGGCGATCGTTCATTTCCGTCCCGGTGCCGTGCAGGTTCACGTAGCCGAGCTGCCCGACGGTAATCCCGGCATCGGACAGTGCCAGTTCGATGGCGCGCACCGGCTCAGTCAGGTCGGGTGCGATCTGCACCCGGTGAAAGGCATCGCAGGTACTCCCATAACCGCACAGCTCTGCCAGCGGACGTGCCCCGCGCGCCACGGCATGATCCAGGTCCTCCAGAACGAACATCCACGCACCTTCACCCAGCACAAAACCGTCGCGATCGGCGCTGAAGGGGCGTGACGCCCGCCGCGGATCATCCCAGTAACGGGTCGATACTACCTTCATCTTTTCAAACGCATGAAGGATTCCCGGCGAAATCGGCGCATCGGCCCCGCCGGCGAGCACCACCGGAACCACCCCGCATCGAATCAGCATCGCCGCATACCCCAGCGCGTCCGTGCTGGAGGCGCACCCCGTGCTGATCAGGTGCGACGGCCCGCGCAGGTGCAGCGCGATGGACAATTCCGAAGAAAGATTCCCGTGCGTCCCGGCCGTGATCGAGAACAACGACGCCTGCCCGCCGGCGAAATACTGCCGATACTGCTCTTCCACGAATGCCAGCCCCCCGCCGCCCGTGCCCAGAACCACTCCCACCTTTCGTTGCGCCGGCAGATCACCCGGATCAAGCGGCAGTCCCGCTTCCGACAACGCCTGCCGCGAAGCAGCCAGAGCCATCGGAACCAGACGCGGAACCCTTCGCGCCTCCACCGGGCTCATCTCGGCCAGAGGATCAAATCCCCGCACGGCGCCCACAGCCGAGGTCTTCAGTCGATCACTGCCGGCAAAATCAGGTCGGGAAAGCCCGCTCTTACCCTCGAGGCACGCTTGCGCAAACGCTGAGGCGCCAACGCCGTTCGGGCTGATTGCTCCAATCCCCGTGATAGCCACGCGCCGACGCACGATACCCTTGTCTGTGCCCGCTGCCCCAAGCACGCCTGGCTTATGCGGAACTGCTGCGTGGGACGGCCGCCAATTCCGGTGCCGGCTCCACGACGGACGACCGCTGCTGCGTACGACTGCCCGCCGCCCCGCCCGGGCCGCCCCGCAGGAGCCGGCGGGCCCCTTCCTGCAAATCCAGCAGGAGGCTCATCAGCGTCGGGGTGATGACGAGGGTAAAGACGGTACTGAGCAGCAGACCGCCCACCAGAACCGTTCCCAGCCCGCGATACAGCTCGCTGCCGGCCCCGCCGGAGAAAACCAGCGGCGCCATTCCCGCCACGGAAGTGGTGACGCTCATGAAAATCGGGCGTACCCGAGTCTGCGTGCTCAGGGCGATCGCCCGTCGACGATCCATTCCGTTGCGCAGGTTGTTCAGCGCCTGGTGGACGATCAGGATCGGGTTGTTGACGACCGTGCCGATCAGAATCACAAACCCCAGCATCGTCAGCACATCCAGCTTCACGCTGGGCACGAACGCGTGAAGAATCCCCAGTGCGGCAAAACCACCCACCATCGCAAACGGAAGGGTCAGAATGATCGTCACCGGATGGAGAAAATTCTCATACAGCGCCGCCAGCAGCAGATAGGTGATCACGCCTGCAAGAATGAATCCGGGAAGAAACGCCTCCAGAAACTGCTGCAGTTTGCCTGCCGAGCCTTTGAGCTTGATGCTGATCGACGGCGGAAGCGCCCCGCTGCGGCGCAGTTCCGGTTCGATCTGCTCCTGCACGGCCGACACGGCTTCGCCGATCGTCATCCCCTCGGGTAACTGGACACTGAACGTCACGGAGGACTGCTCTTCCGTCCGGTTGATCTGCTGGGGAGCCATGCCGACTTCAAACGTGGCGACGTTTCCCAGCGGGACGATTGTGCCGTTGCGGCCCGCCAGCGGGATGTCGGCCAGCTGCTCGCGGGAGCGGGCGTCGCGCGGCACATCGCTGACAACCGTCAGGTCGATGCTGTCACCCTCGAGGCGATAGTCACCCACGACAACCCCGTCCACCGCCGCCTGCACCACCGAGCGAATCGCCGCTCCGCCGTTGACGCCGGCGGCGCTGGCGCGCACCGAATCGACTTTCACGCGCACTTCATCGCGTCCGAGGTCGAAATTGGCCGGATCGGGGCGGGGCTGCCCCTGAAACGTCTGAGCCAGCGCGCCCATCATCGCACCGGCCGATCGTCGCACCAGCGCGTCGTCCGGTCCGTAGACGCTCAGCTCCAGCACCCCGCCGGGGGTGGTGTCGCGGAAGATCGATGCCTGCTGAAAGAAGCCGGACGTCCCGGGAATCCCGCTGAGGGTGCTGTTCATCAGTGAAGCCAGCGGTGCCACGTTGAAGCGGTCCACGGAACTGGCGCCCATGAACACGAAATTGCCGAAATTGACGAAGAAGAAGTTGTCGATCGCCGGCGGCGGCGCCGCGCGGCGCATTGATTCGGCCATACCCTGCTGGAATGCCGTGGCTTTGGCGATCTGCTCGGGCGACGCGCCGGCCGACTTCAGTTTTGCCGTAGTCTCGGCGATGGCCTTTTCGATGGCCGGAATCGCATAATTCCGGAGTCCCTGAAGGTACTGCTCCTGAAGCGCTGGCAGGGTTTCGGGCTTCTGTTTGGCCTGCCACCACGGACGAAGCTGATCTTCGACGATTTGCGCGATCTTACGATACTCACTGATTCCATAGCCCGGAGGGGGAAGAACAAACCCGAAGATCAGATTCTGGTTGCCACGGGGAAGATAGTCTGTCGGAGGCATCAGACGACGGCACAACCAGATCGAAACCGTGACCAGCACCACCACCAGTACCGCGCGACGCAGAAAACCTCCGGTCAGGTAATGCACCACGGTGTAGAAGGCGCGGTTCAGTGACGCCTGCAATCTGCCGACAAACGCTGTGGCATGGCCCAGCCGGGTTTCCCGCGGGCGATCTTCGCGCAGGCTCAGGGGCACGTTCCTCAGAAACAGCGTCGCCAGCATCGGAATGACGGTGGGCGCGACAAACAGGTACAGGAAGAAGCTGATGGTCAACGCAACGGAAAGATCGCGGAAGAGCTGCCCGGCATCTTCCTGAATGAAAATCACCGGCAGGAACACCGCCACGTTCGTGAGTGTGGCCGCCACGACGGCTCCCCACACCTCCAGAGCACCGTCAAGCGCCGCCCGAATCCGGTCCTTGCCCATCTCCCGGTGTCGGAAAATGTTCTCCAGCACGACGATCGCGTTGTCGATGCCCATCCCCACCGCGAACGTCAGCCCCGCCATGCTGATCACGTTCAGGCTGCGCCCCAGCACGGCCATTCCCACAAGCGTGCCGACGATGCTGATGGGGATTGCCACCATGATCACCAGCGTTGCGCCCAGGCTCCGAAGCGTCAGCAGCAGCACGATGCCCGCCAGAACTGCCCCCAGAAGCAGGTTCCATCCGGCATTGCTCACGGCATCGTTGATGTAGATCGTCTGGTCGTAGACCTGATCCAGCATGATCCCCCAGTTCTTCGGCTTCAGAACGTTCTCGTTCACGTCCGCCACGGCTGCCTTCAGGCTGGCCATGGCTGAGAGCACGTTGCTGCCGGTCTCCCGCTGGGCGTTGATGGCCATGACCTTCTCGCCCAGAGAATTCACGAAGCCGGTTTCCTTTTTGAAATCGAGCACAATACGGGCCACGTCGCGCACGTATACGGGTGCCCCGGCGGACGTGTAGGCGATTACGGTGTCAGCGATCTGGTCGGGCGACTCATACTGCCCGACCACCCGGACGCTGACCGCACGCTTGCCCTCGTCCACCGTCCCGGCCGTGGCGTTGCGGTTTTCGGTGGTCAGGGCATTGACCAGTTGTTCGATCGTGATGCCCCGTGCCGCCAGCGCCGCCAGATCCACCCGAACCTGTGCTTCGCGTTCACGACCCCCCAGAATCTGGATTTCGCTCACCCCCTCGGCCCGTTCCAGCACCGGCTTGACATAATCCTGGAAGAACGTCCCCAGCTTCGT
>JAVQWE010000184.1:0-5792 GCA_033579175.1 Phycisphaerales bacterium
GGGAATCTCTGCACGATCGCGGGCTTCGAATTCCCGCCACGCACGCCGCCAGGAAAATGCGTGCGCCAGCAGCGGATGCAGCCGGCGGATCGAATCATCGGTCCGGGTGATCAGGATGATCGTCTGCCCCGCTGACAGCGCGTAGATTGAAGCGACGGCGGCCCGCGGAAAATCGCGCTCATACAGAAACGCAAGCGGAGCGGGACTGCGAAGCGGTCGCGGCCCGGCACCGATCACCCGCACACCGTGCGCTACGAGGCGATTGAGTGCCTCAATGTCCGGGTCCGACTCATCGGCTGCCCCTGTTTCCACCAGAACCGTGCGCGTGCGTCGGAATGCCGGCCAGTCCGAGTGGATCAATTCAGCCAGGTCGGTCGGCTCGGGGGCATGGGCGTGCCGCACCCGGATGCCGTCGTCGGATGCGGTGGCATCGCCCCCGAGGATGTCGGTCAACACGGGGTATTCAATTCTGCGCATAACACCTCCGTCAAACATCGATCCGCCCGAGGAACGCCTGCTACTGGCCCTGCCCCAGGGAATACCCCGGCACACCGTCGAATTCGCACAAGTGCTCGGTCTTGATGAAATCCAGCCCTGCGGCGGCGAAGCGCTGCAGCAGTGCAAGGATGTCGGCGTGAGAGACGCTTTCCCCCGCCGGCGCTTTGAAACGGCAACGCCAGTGGTCGGTACAGAAGGTCTCGGGCATTCCGTCGGGGTAGACCTTGATGCCGCGGTTGGTGATCATCTGCAGCGACAGTCGCGGCAAGCTCAATGCGCTGACCATTCTGCCCAGGGTGTCGGGCGATCCGCCGTGCCAGTGCAGAAAGACATCGACCCCCACGAGCGTCTTGACGGCCTGCGGAACCGGCCGCGGCTGAAACGCGGGATATTGTTCGGCCGCGGGATACGATGCAGCACGCAACGTGGAGGGCGTCTCGCCGAGGCGACGGATTACTTCGCGAGCGAATTCCCGGGTTCCGACGCATCGCCGGCTGGTGGCGCTGTCGTGGATATCGGGGGTGTGAATGCCGTCTTCCAGTGTCTTGAGCCAGGCGTTATGAATGAGTTCGGCGACCTCGCCCTGGCCGATGTGGGCGAGCATCATCACGGCGCTCAGAAGCAGGCCCGAGGGGTTGGCAACGTCTTTGCCTGCCAGCGGGGGCGCCGAACCATGAATGGCCTCGAACATCGCACACGCGTCGCCGATGTTGGCCGAGCCGGCCAGACCGACCGACCCTGCAATCTGAGCCGCCACATCCGAGAGAATATCGCCGTAGAGATTGGGTGTGACAATCACATCGAAGATCTCCGGAGTGTCGGCCAGGCGCGCGGCGCCGATATCGACGATCCAGTGCTCTTTCTCCAGCTCGGGATATTCTTCACCGATTTCGTCAAATACCTTGTGGAACAGGCCGTCGGTAAGCTTCATGATGTTGTCTTTCGTAAAGCACGCGACCTTTTTCCGACCCGCGCGACGCGCGTATTCGAAGGCGTAACGGACGATCTTCCGGCACCCGGTACGGGTGATTAACTTCAGGCATTGGGTCACTTCATCGGTCTGACGATGCTCGATGCCGGCGTACAGATCCTCCTCGTTTTCCCGGACGATCACGACATCCATCCCGGGATGCCGGGTCTTTACGAAAGGGGCGTACGCCGTACAGGGCCGGACGTTGGCGTAGAGTCCCAGGGCTTTGCGAATGGTGACGTTCAGGCTCTTGAAGCCTCCCCCCTGGGGCGTGCTGATGGGAGCTTTCAGAAACACCCGGGTGCGGCGGAGCGATTCCCAGGCGGAGGGTTCGATTCCGGCGGTGTAGCCGCGGCGATACACCTGTTCACCGATGGAAATCTCCTCCAGCTGCAACCGCGCCCCGGCTTCGCCAAGCACGCGGAGGGTGGCATCCATGATTTCCGGACCGATGCCATCGCCCCGGGCAATGGTGACAGGCACGGAGGTCTGAGGCTGCCGCACGGGCTCGATACATCGAGAAGGCTTGATTTGTTCCGCAATCACGACAGAATCCTTTCGCAAAACTTGTTTAGCGAATCCTATTACGCAACTTCTAATTCACGAATTATATATCGTATTTTGCAGAATGCAACATGAGCCGGTCGAAAAAATCGCAATCCCGCCCCCCCCCTGCGTCCCCCGCCCTGCCCCGCACCGGACCTGGCACGTGGACTTTCCTGTCCAACCATACGCATGTGCTGGTCTGCCTTGCCCAGAACCCGCAAATGCTCATGCGGGAAGTGGCTGCCCGCGTCGGAATCACCGAGCGGGCCGTGCAGAGAATTGTGCAGGAACTGGAGGAGGCCGGAGTTCTGGAGCGACTCAAACAGGGACGACGCAACAGCTACGTGATCCACGCCGACGTGCCCTTGCGGCATCCCGTGGAAGCACATCGGTCCGTGGCGCATCTGCTGGCGGCGGTTCTCACCCCCACCGAACTCGCACGCCTGATGAGGTCTTAAGCGTCGCCACCGCTGTAACTCAGATCACGATGGCCCGGCAACCGGTCTCTTTTGTTTGCGTGACCCCGCACCGAAGCCACCCGCCGCCAGATTCCGCCGCGGTCGGGGGTGGAGGCGGGTTCACACGAGAACACGGACCGATCGGCAGACCTGTGCCTTCTCGGGCCCTTTGACCCACGGCGGAAGGGGCCCCCCCGAAAGGGTGGTCAGCACGAGATGAAAAGTGCGGTGCTCCATTTTTTTAAACTCACCGGGCATTGCCGCGGAAGGCAGTCACCGAACACAGTGCCCAATCAAGGCTCTGCAGGTCCCAACCCGCCGCGGGCTTCGAAAGTCCATCGCACCGCGCCGGCGCGCGGATACAGGTTGGAGGGCACCCCCTTGGACTCCCGCTTCGAGAAGTTCGCTCGTCGAACGCGCCGGCTGGAGGATGTCGGCACGCTTCACGATCCATCGTCGGCCGACGCGCTACACCCTTGCCTGCCGTTTTGACCGCCAGCGCCCCTCGGGGCTGATCGTCGGAAAACTGTTCTTAAAGGACTTCGTCCAGACAATCGGCGATGAAATCGGCATCGTCCCGGGTGATGCACATCGGCGGTTTGATGCGCAGGCAGTTCCCGTAGCGTCCCCCCTTTCCCAGCAGCAAACCGCGGTCTTTGCAAAGCTCCAGCACGTTGGCGGCTTCGGTTGAGGCGGGTTCTCTGGTCTGGCGATCCTTCACCAGCTCTACTCCCAGCATCAGTCCCATGCCGCGAACCTCGCCAATGATCGCGTGCTTCTCCTGCAGTTGCAGCAACCGGTTTTTCAGGTGCCCGCCGACGCGCAGCGCGTTGCCTTGGATGTCTTCCTCGTCGATCACCTCCAGTGTGGCCAGACCCTGAGCCATGGACACGGGGTTCCCGCCGAAGGTGTTGAAGTGCAGGCGATTGGCCAGGGTTTTCGAGATTTCCGGCCGGGCGACCATCGCCCCCAGGGGGATCCCGTTGCCGATCCCCTTGGCACAGGTCACGACATCGGGCGTCACGTCCCAGTTCTCGAACGCCCAGAATCGGGTGCCCGTGCGCCCGAAGCCGCCCTGAACTTCATCGGCCACGCAGATTCCCCCGGCCCTGCGGACGATTTCGTAGACGATCTTGAAATACTCCGGCGGAGGGACGACGGTGCCCCCGACGCCCTGGATGCACTCGGCGATGAACACCGCCACCTGACCGCTGGTTTCATATTCGATGACCTGCTGCACATCGCGCGCGCATTTCAGGTCGCAGGAGGGATAAGTCAGGCCATAGGGACATCGATAGCAATAACCCGGCGTGGCGTTCTTGACGGGAAAGGCCGGACCATTGGAGCGGAATCGCCAGTTGCCGTGTGCCGTGAGATTCATCGTGGCACTGGTGCCCCCGTGATAGGCGTTGCGCAGCGAGATAACCTCGGTGTTTCCGGTGAATTCCCGCCCGGCCAGGATCGCCAGCTCGTTGGCCTCCGATCCGCTGTTGGTGAAATACCAGTTGCTGAGATTCGAACCGGCCGGCATGTGGTCGGTCAGCTTTCTGGCGAATTGCCCGATCGTCGGATGCAGATAAATCGTGGTGGCGTGCTGAAGGGTTTCGCACTGCTTCTGAACGGCGGCGACGACTTTCGGGTGGCAATGCCCCACCGACACCGAGACAATCCCCCCGAAGCCGTCCAGATATCGCTTGCCGGTCTCATCGAAAAGCCACTGCATGTAGCCCTCGACCAGCATGAGCGGCTCCTTGTAATACCTGAACAGGCCGGGCGAGAGATAACGTTCACGCATCGCCAGCACCTCGGCCTTGCTCGGACCGGTATACGGCCGCGGTGTGTGATTGCAGACCGGCAGGCTCAATCGTCTGGGAGCTTGCGCGACGACGTTGGACATGGTTGGTGCTCCTGTGTGCCGGCGGCCGGCCCGGGACAAGCGGGGCTCTCGGACGTCCGGACGCGGTTTTCGGCTCGGAATCAGGGGGCGACGAGGCTGTGATAGGTCTCCGGTCGGCGATCGCGATAGAACTGCCACACGTTGCGTACCTGGCGGATCATGTCCAGATCGAGGTCGGCGACAACAATTGCGTCCTTGTCGCGCGGCCCCTGCTGAAGGATCTGACCGCGGGGGTCGGCAAAGTAGGATTGGCCGTAAAACTCGCCGATGCGCCAGGGATCCTCCCAGCCCGGGCGATTGATTGCTCCGACGAAGTAGATGTTGTTGGCGGCGGCGGCGGTCTGCTCCAGCTTCCAGAGGTATTCGCTCAGTCCGGCGACGGTGGCAGAGGGGTTGAAGACGATCTCCGCTCCCGCCAGCCCCAAGGCCCGCCAACCTTCGGGAAAGTGCCGGTCGTAGCAGATGTAAACACCGATCCTGCCGACTGTTGTGTCAAACACCGGATACCCCAGATTCCCGGGACGGAAATAGAACTTCTCCCAGAAGCCCGGCTCGCAGTGCGGAATGTGCGCCTTGCGGAATTTGCCGAGGTACCGGCCGTCGGCATCAAGGACGGCGGCGGTGTTGTAATACACTCCGGTCATCTCTTCTTCGTACAGGGGCAGCACGATCACGATGCCGTGCTTCCGGGCAATCTCGCAGAAGAGCCGCGTCGTCGGGCCGTCGGGAACCTTCTCCACCAGCTCGTACCAGCGGGTCTTCTGTTCGGCACAGAAATACGGGCCATAGAAAAGCTCCTGAAAACACAGCACCTGCACCCCCTTGGCGGCGGCTTCGGCGGTCAGGGCGATGTGTTTGTCGATCATCGCCTTCTTGATTTTTTCCGTGGGTGATGTGGCAGGCTCACAGAGCGTTGCCTGAATCAATCCGGCTTTGACGATGCGGGGCATGTTCGTTCCTTTGCAGGGCCGTCTGGCCGGCCCGGGCTTGAGCCTGTCCCGGACTGGCGCCGCGACGGCGCCACCGGCCGCGCGGGCCAGGAGCATTCAGCGTTTGGTCGGCTGCTTCGGAGGAATCCTTTCAATCTTTCCTTCTGCCAGCAGGGCCAGATACTGCGGCCAGGTCATCGGTGGCTTCCCGGTGGGCACTTCCTTCATCGTGATGCACCCCTCCACAGGACAGGCCAGGGCGCACATGTTGCACCCCACACAGGCATCTTTGTTGATGGTGAAGACGTCAATCGTCACCCCGCCGGCGTCAAGATTCAGGTTCGGGGCGGCTTCGCCCCGGAGCTTGCGCGGCTCGAAGCCGAAACGGGCCAGATACTGTTCACGCGTCAGCTTTTCCCAGTTTACGGCCTGATAGCAGCCGTCGTCGCAGCTCGCGTAGCAAATCCCGCAATGAATGCACGTGGCTTCGTTAA